>JBGSTO010000262.1:0-46006 GCA_041736465.1 Anaerolineales bacterium
TGGGTGCGTGATTCAAGCCAAGCAATATCCCCTTAAGAATGAGGATCTCCAACAAGAAGCCTGCACTCGTCCAAATGAAGGACGGAAACAGGCTTTTGTTTAATTTTAATGCCCACCGTGGAGAGTGCACCCACCCTCTCCGTAGAATATAAAACTTTGAGCGCAGCTTCGATGGTAGCTCAAGTATTATGCCGATCCACTTGCACACAAACTGCCAGTAGGTCATGCTCTCCACCCTAATAAATTGCATGTGCGGTACAGCCACAATCGGTGGGTGGATAACTGGGAAACAATAATCCACCTTTAATACGATAACAGGCCATCCTTCCAACAGACGGGAAAACAGCCTGCCAGATGAACCAACTCTTCGAACTCTTTGGTTTTTTTGATTGTCTTGATCCATCTCTATCAATGGCTGCAATGGAAAGTGGTTGCGTCGCTGGATGCTGGAAGAATATTGCCATACTTTCCCATAAGCCACGCGTGTTGAAGCCCAAAACCGAACGAGACTGTCCAATCTGCCAACAACAGACGAGGAAAGATACTCCCCCGGTACAAGTTCCCCTATCCACTTGGGCACCCGCAAAGGACGCCGCGGCCCCAGGAAGAAGATCTCCACCCAGGGCTTCGCGTCCCCGAATTCCCTGTGCTAGTTTTATGGCGTCGGCGATGAAATGATCCATGCCCTGGTTGGCGATGGCACCCACGGCAAGCACCGAGCCATTCAGGATCTCAAATGCCAGGCGTGTGGCAAGAAGTTCATCCACTTCGGCCAAAAAAACATGGGCATGGAAGAAAGCCAGTGTGTGTTTAGCTCAGCCAATTCGCCGATGCCCAGGTGGTCAGACATCAACGCAGATGGCAGACGGCCAAAGTCGAACGCCGCATGCTGCGGGGTGATCAACATAGCAGCAACATCTGTCAAGCTAACGATCAACACGTGCGGGAAGGGAAATTCTCTTTCCGCTGGTATGTTATTCGATGTTTCAAATGATGTGGATGGATTTGTTTATGCGCGCTATCCCCTCAACGGTATTTACGCACCGTGGAGTAGGGCCCCACCCTCGCTTCAGGACGAAAGATTCAGAACGACTTATCGCCGGCCATTTATGATTTGGTCAGGTTATTAAAGTACCCTGAAATCAACTTGCGCAAGGGTTCGATTGGCTTTCCGGAGACACACCAAAAGGAACGGAAGCATAACGAGATTGTAACTGGCAGCTCCAGGCTGCAAACAGGTGGCTTAACCAATCCAGGCCATGGGCTAACGCCACAGCTAGAGAACCAATATTTACGTTATTCAGAGATAGAATAGGCGGGATTTTCATCCCGGCCCGCTGCGCCTCTTTCACCAGCCGGTGTTGTGCGGCTACGGACATTTCTTCTCTTCGCCGTTCAGTCTCTATCAAAAATCGAGCATCAAAGTGGTCCATACATTCTCCTTTCGGGAGTCACATGGGATGGCTTGAGTGCATCCAGCGTATCCGGAATTCGATCGAGCTGACCAAGGCGCGATACTTGCCGCCTGGGCCAGCCGATCATCAATATCATTTGGCTACATACGATCACGCAGGTTATTTATAGAAGTATGGATCCAGCACATCCACCTGAATGATTTGATCTACCGGAAGGCTGTTACTTTTGGCAGCTTTACGAATGGCCTCTGGTGAGGGGGCATCATAGATGCAGAAGGTCTTTTTCTTATCCTTGGTTACGTATGAGTGTAACCAGGTCACTTGATCCTGTATATTGTTACCCACAACAGTCAGGCATACTGCAGCTCCCTGGTCGGTCATAGGGATTGCAAGGCCATTGGGGAAGGTTCGCTCGACGAGATAACGGGGCATGGTATTTTCTCCTTGATATAATCGAAACTGTTGCCTAATTACAAGATACTTTGGGATTCCATTCAAAGAACATCCCCGATGGATTGTGCTTCCAAATCCACGCATGCAGCTCGTAAACTCCTAAAGCTTCATCAATTGCAAAGACTTGTCCGAACAATGTTGGGGGCTGCGAATGGGTAGCATCCCAGGCAGCGGCTGGCACAATGTATTCTACAGCACCCAGGGATAGCGACCCATTTGGACGCAGCGTATAGACCATTGCTTCCGGTTTCAACGGATCGATTACCGTATCGAGCAGGGCGACGTTGATATAGTGAAAGCCCATCCCACCGATGCCCGGATTGTCAAAACAATAATCCAGGCCGGTGATCAGATTGTAGCTGGCAGCTTGAGCGGCACTGACCTGATGATATGCATCGGTGGCATCCCGAACAACGTCGAGATTTACCTTTCCACCAGCATGCGCCTGGGCTGGATGTACAGCACTCCCGGTCATTACAAGAGCCACCGCGATCATCAAAAAAGTTATTCGTTTCATTCTTGGTCTCCATTAAATCGGTTTATCTACATCGACTCACAATCGACTGTGCAATGACTCTATCTTATATGGACAATTATTTTGACGGGGAAAACACGACAATATGCAGTAGCTCTCCCCAACAATTTTTAATATAAAAGCCACGCTTGAGAGCGTGGCTTGAGTAATTGCAATAAATAACTGTAATCTATTGTTTTAGCGCAGAAATCAGGCCTTTCTCCAAAGCCCAGGTAGCGATCTGCACACGCGAGTCAAACCCCAATTTATTAAGGATGCGGGTGACGTAAGTTTCAACTGTTTTTTCGCCTACCGTCATTATCTGTGCAATTACCCGGTTGGATTTTCCCTGTGCAACCAAAGCAGCCGTCTCAAGTTCGCGTTTAGACAGTCCTTGAAATTTCTCTTTGTTGGAAATTGTTTTTCCATCTATTGGCATTATCGGCTCAGATAAAGCATATGTGACCAAATCTCTCAAGTGCATCCCCTCACCTTTTTGCCAGCACGCCCGGTAAATTTCCGAGCCCAGTTTGGAACGAAGCCCTGATAAGGTATGCTCATATTCAGGCTGGTCGGCCGGATCGATCACCGAATGAACGGGAATACGCAGCGAAGCTGCAGACGCAAAAATAGTCACTGCTTTCTGGTACTGTCGTTCCAGGATTGCTCCTTCTGCCAGTTTTTCCAGGCACCAGGCCATCCCGCCTATATCGCTGATATCCATCCGTATTGACAGGCTATCGCCTAACAAATTCCGCATGGCATCAAAATTTCCCAGGCGCATAGCCACCCAACCAAGTGATCCCAGGATTGTGGCCTGCAGCCATTTATCTCCTAGCGCGCGGCTTAATGAAAGCCCTTCCTCGAGTAGCTGTGAAGCGCGGGTATACTCTCCCAGCCTTATGGCAACTTCTCCGAGACCTGAATACGCATAGATCAGGCCAGTCTTTTCCCCGGTTTCTCGAGCCAGTGTAAGGCTTTTCTCCAGGTGTAGTTGCGCCAGTGGAAAATCTCCTGTACGCATAGCGGACCAACCTAAATCCTTATGAATTCCGCCCATCCCATTCTTATTCTTCAGCTGTGTGTAATATTCAAGAGATTCTTGAAACAACCGCAGAGCACTCTCATAATCGCCGACTTCCATTCGAAAACCACCGTATATCTCGAGGGTAAACGCAAGCTCCGCCTGATCTACCTGTCCTAAATCCCGCCAGATAGCCAGGGCCTCTTCAATCATCGGCTGTCCTGCCGGATAATCGGCCTGGAAGTAAGCCAGCTGCGCGGAGTACATTAACGCACGCGCATGGGTGCTGCTTCGATCTTTCACATGCTTTGGTGATAGCGCTGCAACTAAATGCCTGCGACCCTCGCTGAGATAACCGTGGGATATCCAAAAGATACCACAGGCTGCTGCCAGCCGCAGGCCCATTGTTGCCTTTTTATCATTTATCCTGCTCCATTCTAATGCCGAGCGCAAGTTATCATGTTCGGCCTCAAATCGTTTCAGTCCAATCAATTGATCCATGCCCTGCAGAGTTGGCGTTATCGTTTCAGCCAATCGCAGAAAGTAATGTAAATGGCTGTCCCTGCACTCATCCTCATCTCCCTGCCCGGCTAACTTCTGCCGGGCATACTGCCGAATGGTCTCCAACAAGCGATATCTTATCTCGGAGGAACTTTGATCTGCAACGACCAGAGATTTTATAACCAGACGTGAGAGTAAGTCCAAAACCTCATCAGGCTGTACACATTCGCAAATACACACTGCTTCAGCGGCTTCAAGAGCTATTCCGCTCGCAAAAATCGAGAGCCGCTGTAAAACCCTTCGCTCTGGTTCACTGAGTAATGTATAGCTCCAGTCCAACGCCGCCGCCAAAGTTTGCTGGCGGAGTGGGGCAGTGCGGCTTCCGGCTGTCAGCAAATTGAAACGGTCATCCAGGCGTTCCGCGATTTGCTTGATTGACAATGTACGCACACGCGCCGCTGCAAGCTCAATTGCCAGAGGCATCCCATCCAGACGGCGGCAAATCTCTGCCACCCAGGCGCAATTTTCAACGGTCAGTGGAATTTCCGGGGAAACAGCCGATGCACGCGCCATGAACAGCTGGAAAGATTCTGATTTCAAATAGAGATTTTCTGTTTCCTGTGCACTGGCTGGATCCGTCCAGGGTGTCTGGATTGGAAGTGAAAGTGAGGTCACTGTCCAAATTGCTTCCCCCACGATACCCAGCCCCTCCCGGCTTGTTGTAAGAACGGTAAGTTTCGGGCACTTACGAAGGAGAATGTCTACAAAATTGGCTAAGTCGGTGATGAGGTGTTCGCAATTGTCGAACACAAGCAGGACTTGGCGGGAGGAGAGATATTCAAAGACAGTCTGAGATAACTCAACACCAGGGTATTCGCGCACACCTATTACCGCGGCAACAGCCTGGGTGATTGATGCCGGATCGCTCAAAGGAGCCAGTTCAACCAGCCATACCCCATGTTCATAAGCCCGTAATAGATCACTGGCGATCTGTAAAGAAAGACGAGTTTTGCCGCATCCTCCAGGACCTGTGAGGGTGACCAGTCGATAATCGATAAGCCTATTTTTCACCTCGGAGATATCATGTTCGCGCCCGATAAAACTGGTCAGCTGTACCGGCAGGTTGTTTGGGTGACTGGAATTTCCCGCCGTCTTGCTCCCAGGAAGCTCTCCATGGCGCGCCTGCCGAGCAAGTTCCAACAAGCGCGCCACCCACTCAACATCCTGCTCGAGATGCAAGGCGGGGACGAACAAAGCGCTGAGGGTAACCCCATCGGGTACGCGTTGGTTTTGCTCGATGCGGCTAATCTGCGAATCGCTGTATCCGACCTGCAGGGCGAGCTCGCGTTGGGTAAACTCTTCGCGCCGGCGCAGATATCTGAGCAGGTCGCCAAAGGTTGAAAATTGTGCGGGTGAAACAGCTTGTGTCCCCAATCGTGTTCCTTTCTGAACTGCTTTATCCGCCCAAACCATATCTTAAGTATATCGGAATCGGATAAAGTTGGGGAATTAATGGGGAATTATGGCAAGTTTTGCAAGAGGGCAAATGCTAAACTGCGAACAAGTTCAACTGGAACGATGACCTTTGCTTCCGGATCTGGAGATGCTAATAAAGAGGAAACAATTACAAGATGAATTGAGGCGGTAGTTTGAATACAGCTCTTCCCATGCAAGGAGGACGCTACCAATTTAGAGTATACCAACTATTTCAGGAGATCATGTATAGGTTTCCTGTAAATAATTAAGGAGAAAATCATGTTGAAAATTCGTACCTTTATATCGCTTGTTGTCTCGGTGCTTCTAGTCATGACCACTTACCAGTTTGTGGTCGCCGGAGCAGAAATCATTTCCATTCCATCAAATAATCCGGCCGATGTGATCAGCAGCCAAGGAGGGTCTACATATCAGTTTGTAGTGTCCAGTCACTCATACCCTTCTACGCTTGTAGAGTGCATCGACTTGCCGGGGGTGGCTGCGAGCGTCGTTGCCTGTCCTAATCCGAGTCAAATCCCCGCCATGGTGATCAGTGACCCAGCAGGATTCCCTCAACAGTTCAAAGTGTCCGGTCCATTATTCCCTTCCATACCTGTTGAGTGCATTGACATGCCAGGTGTGGTTGGGAGCGTCGTTGCCTGTGCTAATCCGAGTCAAATCCCCGCCCCAGAATGGTGGATCAGGGCGCATAAAGTCAGCAATCATTGAGAGAACATGTGTATTGTGTCCGCAATTTCCAAATGAGCGGGCGCGAACTGCAACGCCGCAGCAAGACTTCTCAACGAGCCGCGGCTGCTCTGGCACTCAGCGCATCATGAGCGGCAGGAAGCTGTGGTACGGAAGCGGACCCGGAGTCGTCTCATAGCGTGCCAGGGCAAAGTTGGCATCGCCGTTCAAGGTGTGATAGCCGGCGGTGAGGATCTTGTTCCAGCCCGTAAATTTGATGCTGTAGGCACACTCATCACTGCCCACGAAATCTGTTGTAGGCTTGACCGGCGTGTAAGATTGAACAACCAGCGGCAACTGTGCCCAGGCAAACTTTCCACCGGCGCAGCCGGCGGCGTAGATTTGCCCATCGCTGCGCCAATCCAGGGCAAACGCAACATCGTCTCCACCCCAGTCGATAAATTCTTGCGCCCAGGGCAGCGAAGGCCAAGACAAGGGCTGCAGTCCGTTTGAGTCGTACTGCGCCAATGCAAAATCGGCAGCACCGTTGACCATTCTCATTCCCGCTGCCACAAACCAACCGCCCGGCGTGAGCAGCAGCGCGTTGAGATATTCACTGCCGCCCATGTCGGTCACCGTTTGACCGAGGTTGCCGAAGCCGTAATCCACCAGACCGGCTTCTGTCAAACGCACGAGTGCAAAATCGGCGCCAACGTGACCGCCGAGCACGATCTTGCGGTCGGGCTGCACAACGACCGCGCTGCCGTAATGCGTGGGACCGACGGAGAATTCGTAGAGCGTCTTGCCGTCTTCGTCGAAGGTAAGGTCCGGCGTCCCGTCATCGTTGAAGCGCGCCACGCCAAACACGTTGCGTGCGCCGTTAAATGCGGTGCCGCCCATGACAATCTTGTTGTCTGGGGCGAGCGTCAGAGCCACCCCGTAGTCGGGGCCGCCCAGGAAGTCCATGACGTTAAAGCCGCCGAAGCCAAAGCCGCCGTCGGGCGTGCCGTCGGGGTTGAAGCGGGCGATCATAAAGTTGACGGCGCTTCCGGCGATGGTGTAACCGCCGACGACGATTTTGTCATCGGGCTGGACGACGACGGCGCGGGCGAACTGGTCCCCGCCAAAGCCGTACGTGACACGCCCGTTCACACCGAAGGAGGCATCGAGCCTACCGTCGGGGAAAAAGCGCGCCAGGGCAAAGTCGGTGTCACTCGCGCCTGAATCGCTTATTTGCCCGGCGAGGATGATCTTTCCATCAGATTGGAGAGCCATGGCGTTGGCGATATCGCGCGAGCCGGGTCCGAAGAAGGCGTCATCAAAACCAAGCGTTTGCTTGCCACCCGTGTCGAGCGTGCCGTCCTGCCAGAGACGGACCAGCACAAAGTCGTCATTGGAGCCATTGTGACCACTCCCAGCAATCACAACCCGCCCGTCCGGCTGCAGTGCAATCGAATTCGCCAGATCGTCTCCGCTGGCGATATCGGTGATCACAGGGCTGCTGGCAGAGCCGTTAGAAGTGTAGCTAACCGTGACAAAGACATTTCCAAAAACCGAACTGGCATAGCCTGTCACGACCACCGAGCCATCGAGGCGAACCGTGACGGCGCGCGCCTGAGCGTTGTCGCTTCCTGGGATGGAGGTTGTTACCATGCCACCGGCGCCAAATCCGCCGGCGCCGCAGTTGCTGCCGTTGTCAAGGCTGCCATTTGGGCAGTAGCGGACGAGACCATACATCGGGATGCCCCCGAGATGGCCGGCTACGCCCGCCGCAACGAGTTTGCCATCACTTTGAAGGGCGAGCGCTCGCGCTCCGTCGACGCCTACCAGCAGGGTCGAGAGCTTGCCATCGCCATCGAAGCCGCCGGGACCGCAGCTGCTGCCATCGTCCAAACTGCCGTCGGGACAGTAGCGCGCCAGGACAAAATCTGCGCCGGGACTGCCAATACTCTGACCTGCGACAACAATCTTGTCGTCAGGCTGCAGCACCAGGGCATAACCCTTTTCTGCATAGCCGAATCCGGTCGTGACCTTCCCGCCGCTGCCAAAGCCGCCGGGGCAGTTAACGCCGTTGTCCAATTCGCCATTGGCGCAGTAGCGCACCAATGCGAAGTCGTAATCACCACCGACCTTGGTAAAGCCCCCGGCGACAATCTTGCCGTCGCTTTGAACAGCGACGCCGCGCGCCTGGTCGTCTTGACTTCCAAAATCTGTGGTGGCGATGCCATCTCCCCCGCCGAAGCTCGTATCTATCACGCCGCCAGCGCTGTAGCGGGCGACGACGAAATCGTAGCTGCCGGCATTAAGGGTGTACCCGGCGACGACGATCCCGCCATCGTTCTGAATCGCCACCGCCTGGGCGCGCGAAGAACTGCCGGCGGGTGTGCGCACGTAGCCGGCGCCACCGCCGAACGTGCTGTCGAGCAAGCCGTTGTCGTGGTAGCGCGCTACGACGAGCGCGCCAGAAGCTGAACCCGCGATGACGATCTTTCCGTCGGGCTGCACAGCGACGGCGTAGGCGCCGTTGCTGCCCGCTTCAACATCGGTGACCACCTTGCCCGCGACGCCAAAGCCGGCGAAGGTGGAATCGAGATCACCCACGCCAGCCTGGACCGGCAGCGGTGTGAAGACGGAAAGCAGGACCAAACATATGAACAGGATAGATTGCCAGAAGGCTTTCATTATTTTATCCCTCCACGTATGACCTGTTGTACAATGATCCAGCATGCACCCGTGGATGAACTGCAGATATCTTGCATCCAGGTAGTTGGTATGCAGCCATGCTGCTCATATGCCCCCGGTCACAGCCACACGGTCGCCAGGTGGAAGCGCGACATCTCGCCAGCGCAGGCTCCAGGCTCTGCGCTGGAATCCCCACTCGTAGGCCAGCTTATGCTGGCGCCACCAAGCACCGGCGCGGGTTGGCAGGGGGATGGAGTGGTTGTATGGCTGATCTCCTTGGGTAGGTAAGTTTATTCCCGCCTGAAACAGCCGATGGGCTGTGCGAGGGCTCGAGGAGTGGATCGTGCGCGCAGGTGGGGCCGGTCAATACTCAAGAATCTTGATCTATTTTGTCCACTTGGGTAAGCTAATTATACACAAAATATGCGCAGCGGCAAGAGCGCCGCTCATGCTGCAGCTGCTTTTGTGCGGGAATTCCGGATGAGATCGCGTCACTCCGGCGTGACGGCAAGCTGTGTAAAGCGGTGGAGATTTGGGTCGTGCGCCTCGGCGAGGATCTCTACATCCGGTCTGTGAACGGGCGCACCTTTCACATCGCCGGAGAAACTTGGCTCTGATTAACAGTAAGCCTCGATAATTTGACGGGCAGTTTCAGCCAGGGAAATGGCCGGGCTGTGTGTTGATGGACCAAACATCCGTGCGGCCACATAAGCGCCATCCATCAACAAAAATAGCGCATTTGCCAGTGCAGCCGGATCTCGCGCACCAGCCTGCTCTGCCAAATGCTGGAAGCGCGCCAGGACGCTCTGCTTATGCTCCAACGCGACCTGATGGCCTGCGTACCCCGCCTCGGGATACTCGGCGGCTACATTGATGAATGGGCAGCCATAGCAAATCGGTGAGAGCACGTAGCTTTGCAGAGCTACAAAAAACGCCAGTAGTTTTTCCCTCGCAGTCGGCGCATCTCTAGTAATCTGCTCGAATTGATCCCAGAAGAGCCGGTTGCTGTCGTGTAAGTAGGCAACGATCAGATCGTCTTTGGATGGGTAGTGACGATAAAGCGTCATCTTTCCAATACCCGATTCGGCCGCGATCGTATCTACACCGATTGCCCGGTACCCATGCTGGTAGAACAGGTGGGCAGCAGTCTGGAACAGCTTCTCTTTGGGGGTAACTTCTGTTTTCATCCCTTTTGCCTCTTGACACGATACAGGTCTGTATCGTATAATCTGGAACGTCGATACAGACCTGTATCGTACCATAACTTTCAAGCAAATGCAATACACGCAAAAGCTGGTCGCACGTGGTGGGCCACGAACAAGGATCTAGATCCTTCACTTCGTTCAGGATGACAGATCAAATAAGGTGTACACATGGAGCAAAAAATTCGTTTAGGCCGCAGCCCTCTTCTCGTACCCCGCCTCGGCGTTGGGGTGATGACCTGGGGCGAACCCAAAGGGATGGCTCGCTTTACCCCGGCTAAGCTGGCGTACGGTGGGGCACACGGAGCAGAGGAAGAGCAGCAAGCATTTGATGTAAGCGTGGCGGCAGGGGTGACGCTGTTTGATACGGCGGCAATGTACAGCAGTGGCGCTTCTGAGCAGCGCTTAGGTGAGCTGGCTCGCGACAAGGAGGTGTTGATTGCGAGCAAGTTCCCGGGTACGCTTCGTTTCCGCACTGAAAACTTCCCCAAGGAACTTGACGCCAGCCTGAAACGGCTTGGCCGCAATTTAATTGATCTATACCAGCATCACTTCCCGAATCGTTCGGTTCTCATCCCACAATTGATGGATTTAATGGCAGATGCCGTCGAGGCGGGCAAAGTGAAGGCAGTCGGGGTGAGCAATTATTCGGCTGAACAAATGCGCATTGCCCATGCAGCTTTGGCAAAACGCGGCATTCCGCTGGCCTCCAACCAGGTGCAGTATTCTTTATTGCACCGCCAACCGGAGGTAAATGGCGTTCTGGACACATGCCGTGAGTTAGGGGTAACGCTCATCGCTTATTCTCCTCTGGCGATGGGCGCTTTAACTGGGAAATACTCAAGAGATAAGAAGGCGAGTGGTCTCAGACGTTTTGCGCCGAATTTTAGCCGGAAGGGAATGGACAATGTTCTGCCGGTTGTCAATCTGTTATACGAGATTGGTGAGCGGTATTCCAAAACCCCCAGTCAGGTTGCCTTGCGCTGGCTAATCGAAAACCCGCTCGTGCTTCCCATACCGGGGGCAAAGAATAGCAAGCAGGCAGAGAATAACGCCGGGGTGCTCTCATTTTCCCTAACCCCCGAGGAAGTTGAAGTGCTCGATCAGGCAACTCTCACCTGGCGGACATAGAAAATGACCTGTGGATACGCCAAAGCCCACCTGGAGAGGGGTGAGCATTGGCACGTTCCTGCGCCTGCTGCCTCGAATAACGTCCCGGCGCTGTTAGTTCAGTTGGCTGCCCTGCGCCAGCAAACCGTGCTGATCTCCCCCAACTGGTGGAGCAAAATATCCCCTGAGCGGTGGATGTGTCCAGGAGCCCGTGATTATAGAATGAATTATGGCTCCTTCTTGATCCCATCACCGCCGCATCCAGTCGCTTAATGATTTCAATATGAATCAACATCACCACCGTACTATCTTACAAAACATTGCCCATCGAGCAATGCTCGAGCGAGGTTTGCTCCCTGATTTTTCTACCGCAGCGCTTGTCGAACTAAACAGGATTCAGGCGCCAGCGATGAAGAAAGATGCGCCAGATGGTACAGCGCCTCCGATTCGTGACATGCGGGATCTTTTGTGGGCTTCCATTGACAACGATGACTCGCGGGATCTGGATCAGTTGACGGTTGCTGAGGCAATGCCTGCAGACAAGGTAAAAATTCTGGTTGCGATTGCGGACGTGGACGCGGTGGTTAAAAATGGTTCGGCGATTGACCAACACGCGCGCCATAACACCACTTCGGTTTATACCGCAGCCGAGGTTTTCCCGATGCTGCCCGAAAAAATTTCGACCGATGTCACATCCTTGAATTTCGACGCAGAGCGGCTTGCCATCGTCATCGAAATGGTGGTTGGCGCAGATGGGGTCCTGCAGGATTCGGACATCTATCGGGCATGGGTCCGCAACCACGCCAAACTTGCTTATAACAGCCTGGCTGCCTGGCTGGAAGGGGCTGGAGTGATCCCTGAGGCTGTCATTGCTATAAACGGATTAGAGGAGAACCTACGCCTGCAAGACAGCGTAACTCAAAGGATGAAGAATTTTCGGCACATTCACGGGGCGCTTAGCCTGGAGACTATCGAGGCCAAACCGGTATTCGATGGCGACCAAATCCGTACGCTTGAAATCGAGGAAAAGAACCGTGCTAAGGAGATTATCGAGGATTTTATGATCGCGGCGAACGGCGTGACCGCCCGGTATCTCTCCTCTAGAAAATTTCCTTCGATCCGCCGCGTCGTACGAACGCCTAAACGGTGGGAGCGGATTGCCGAGATTGCTAACGAACAGGGGAGCAAGCTTCCTGGAAAGCCAGATTCAAAAGCGTTGGAGGAGTTTCTCATCCATGAGAAAGCCAACGATCCCCTGCGTTTCCCTGACTTATCCCTGGCAGTGATCAAACTTCTAGGAAACGGTGAATATATTGCAGAACCCGCTGAAGGAAATGCCCCGGGACACTTCGGCCTCGCAGTCAAAGATTATGGCCACTCAACAGCTCCTAACCGGCGCTATCCCGACCTGCTCACGCAGCGTTTGCTGAAAGCAGCCTTAGAAGGTCAGTCTGTGCCCTACAAAATAGATGAATTAGATGTTCTGGCAGCTCATTGCACCGCTGCCGAGGATGCCGCCAACAAAGTTGAACGCCAGGTCGAAAAATCTGCGGCTGCGCTGCTGCTCGAATCGAGGATCGGAGAGAGGTTTGATGCAATTGTCACGGGCGCTTCCGAGAAAGGGACCTGGGTGCGGATTCTCAAACTGCCGATTGAAGGCAAACTGGTTCAGGGGTTTGAGGGTATCGATGTTGGCGACCGGCTGCGGGTGCAATTAATCGATACAAATGTTGAGCAAGGGTATATTGATTTTAAGAAAGATTAGGGAGAGGGGTCTGAGCTCCCTAATAATATTTTCTAGCATAACTTCAACCAATAGAAAGGAGTTCGCCAATGTCTATCGCACGGGTCACTGAAATCAAAGCGTCTTCTACAAAGAGTTTCGATGATGCAATCAAGGTAGGAGTAGCTCGCGTCCTAAAGACTCTTACGAATGTCAGATCCGCGTGGATCGAGAATCAGGAAGTTCTAATCGATAATAACGGACAAATCTCCGAGTATCGGGTCCAGATGAAGGTAACGTTTGTTCTCGAAGACTGAACCGTACATACAGATCTTGCACGCGGTTTCAGGGTTATTAATATGGAGCAAATGGAGGAACAAGATGAAACTATCCGCACCAAAACAGGTTACCTGGTTCGTCGCTCTAGCGCTGGCTGTACTCGCACTGCTCGGTCAGACAAGTGCTGTAGCTGCACTCAGCCCGTATTCATTCTGGCTTGCCCTAATTGCTGCAGCACTCCTGCTATTAGCAACCATAGTTAAAGGTCTTTAACTCACACCCAAGCACGGGGCTGCTTCACGTTATTGGCATGGAACGTGACAGCCCCGTCGTTTCTGGGGCGATGTATTTTTATTTAAAGTTCCAACCACAGCAGCGGAACATGCCCAAGGCTGCCTCAATGAGAGGCAGCAATTTTTATTCCGGATACTCACGGGGAATTTATTTCCATTAACTCTGGCTTTGGGTTCATTCTAACAGCCAAATTGCACTGGTATAATCACGGGCAAGCCAGACTCAGGAGATATGCTCGTGGAGCAGCAAGTTCATTTCTGCCGATCGGCTGATAATGTTCGCATTGCATACGCCACAAGTGGCAAAGGCCCCCCGCTGGTCAAAGCCGCCAACTACCTGACCCACCTCGAACATGATTGGAACAGCCCTGTCTGGCGTCATTGGATGCAGGGTTTATCTGAGACGCATCGATTGATTCGCTATGATGCCCGCGGCTCCGGCCTCTCGGACTGGGATGTCAAAACCTACAATATGGATGCGTGGGTTCGCGATCTGGAAGCGGTGGTAGCCGCGCTGAATCTGGATCGTTTTCCTTTGCTGGGCATCTCTCAAGGTGCGGCAGTCTGTGTTGCCTACGCGGTCAAACACCCCGAACGCGTTACGCACCTGGTGCTGTACGGCGGTTATGCGCGAGGGCGCTTTCACCGTGGCCTGGACAGGCAAGGGCAGTTGGAAGCCGAAGCCCTCATCAATCTGATCCGTGTCGGCTGGGGTCAGGAAAACCCAGCTTTCCGGCAGCTCTTCAGCACGATGCTGATGCCAGATGCCGATATGGAGCAAATGGCTTCGCTAAACCAGCTGGCTCAAATCTCTGCCACCCCTGAAAACGCGTCCAGAATGGAACGGTCTTTTTATAAGATCGATGTTCGAGACCTGGCGCCGAAGGTTGCGGCGCCGACATTGGTTTTGCACCCGCGTCAGGACGCAAGCATCCCGTTGGAGGAAGGCCGGCTGCTGGCGTCCATGATCCCCGGCTCCCGTTTCGTCCAGCTCGAAAGCAGAAACCATATATTGATTGAACAGGAGCCAGCCTGGAGCCGTTTCCTTGCAGAGATTCGAAATTTCCTCGGCGAGAGTGTCGTTGAAAAGGTGCCTCACCCTCCCGCTGATATTTTCCCCGAATTGACTCCTCAGGAGCGGATGACCCTCGAACTGATCGCCCTCGGGTTGGACGGTCAGCAAATTGCCGACCGGTTGGTCGTTTCTCCTAAGACCGTCCGCAACTACACTTCCCGCATTTATGCCAAGCTGGGCGCGCGAAATCGGGGGCAAGCCATCGTTCTGGCCCGCGAGGCAGGTTTTGGGAAGTCGACGGACTGATCCCCTTAGAATGCGCAAGCAAAAATAACCACACCAGGGACAAGTGTCCCTGGTGATCGCCCGAAATGCGCAGTCAATTGGTGATAAGCGCATCCTGACGATTCCCCGAACGCCTCCTATAATTTGCTGTGTTCCATGGGTATGAGTTTTGAGACCTTAAGCAGTTTATTGAGGAGGTAATGATGGCAATCGAATCTATTAATACCAGAGATCGTCTGTCCCTGCTTGACGAAGCGACCGTTACCGCTTTCAAGGCCAGCCTGCGCGGAGAGTTGATCCGGCCGGGAGATTCCGGCTACGATGAGACTCGCAAGATCTATAACGGCATGATCGATAGACGACCCGCTTTCATCGCGAGGTGTGTTGACGCAGCCGATGTGATGGCCGCGGTCAACTTTGGGCGCGATAGCAACCTGCTGATCGCCGTGCGCGGTGGGGGTCACAACGGAGCTGGGCTGGGGACCTGTGATAATGGCATGGTCATCGATCTGTCCAGGATGCGCGGCATCCAGGTGGACCCGGCCCGCCAGGAGGTGCGCGTGCAGGGCGGCTGCACCTGGGGAGATGTCGACCACGCCACTTACCCCTTTGGGTTGGCCGTACCCACAGGGTTCATCTCAACCACTGGCGTGGGCGGCCTCACCCTGGGAGGCGGAGTGGGTTACCTCACCCGCCGCTTTGGGTTGACGGTCGACAATTTGTTGGGGGCGGATATGGTACTGGCCGATGGAAGCTTCGTCAGCGCCAACGCCCGCGAGCATCCTGATCTGTTCTGGGCCGTACGCGGCGGTGGAGGCAATTTTGGCGTCGTGACCTCCTTCCTGTTCCGCGGCAACCCAGTCGGTGCGGCCGTCTATGGTGGGCCGATCTTCTGGCCGCTGGAGCACGCCGGTAAGGTGATGCGCTTCTGGCGCGACCTGATCCTGACCGCTCCCGGTGAGCTCAACGGTTGGTTCGGCTTCCACACAGTCCCGCCGGTCGATATGTTCCCCCAGGAGCACCACCTGAAAAAGATGGCTGTCATCACCTGGTGCTACACCGGCGACATGCAGAAAGCCGAGCAGGTTTTCAAACCTATCCGGGAAGTCGCGCCAGCCGCGATGGATTTCGCCGGTCCCATACCGCTGCCGGCGCTGCAGAGTATGTTCGATGGGCTCTACCCGCCCGGTTTGCAGTGGTACTGGAATGCCGATTTCGTCACCCACCTCAGCGACGAGGCGGTTGATGCGCACATTCAATCCGCCAAGCAGTTGCCCAGCGTGCATTCGACCATGCACCTGTACCCCATCAACAGCGCGGCCCACAACGTGGGCAAAAATGAGACTGCCTGGAGCTACCGTGAGGCAAATTTCGTCCAGGTAATCGTCGGCGTGGATCCTGACCCCGCCAACAACCCGCGCACCATCGCCTGGTCGAAGGAGTATTGGCGAAAGATGCACCCCTATTCGGCTGGAGGCGCCTACGTCAACATGATGATGGATGAAGGTCAGGAGCGAGTCCAGTCTGCTTATCGTGACAATTACGCCCGCCTTGCGCAGGTCAAGGCGAAGTATGACCCGCAGAACCTATTCCAGGTAAATCAGAATATCAAGCCGAGGGATTGAATGTCGAAGACGCCGGTTGTCTATAAGAGCACGCACAGGATCAAGTTCTCCGATCTGGATCCTTATCAACATATGCGCACGGCAGTCTATGCCGCGTACTATGTCGATCATCGGATGAACGGCCTGCGTGAACATGCCGGATGGGATCTAAAAACCCTGGCGAAGTTACCGTTTATGGTCTGGGTCAGGAGAATGGAAGTCGACTTTCTACGACCTGCCGCCGGAGATCAGGAGATCACCATCACGTCGTACGTCCGGGAGTTCCTTGGGCCTGATGCAACCATCGAGTGCAGCATGGTCGATGAGGCTGGGAAGATTGTTTCGCGCTGCCTCATGATCGTCGCCTACGTCGAAAAAGGCACGAATCGGGCGATGGATTGGCCGGCCGATACGATGGCACTGTTCTTCGAATAGGAGACGACAAGAGCTGGGAGCAGCTTGTGGGCGATCCATGCATGGCAACGCAGCAATTATGCTAGAGGGTTGTATGAAAATAGAGGAAGTTAGATTTTAGGAAGGACCTTATGAATAGATCACAAACGAAGACAGAGATTTCGAGTGATGTGGTGACGGGAGGGTGGGATGCGGATCTGCAGCCCGATGAATTTCGTCGTCTGGGGTACCAGGCTGTAGATATGATGACCGACTACTTCGCGTCCATTCGTGACTGGCCAGTGTTCCCGGGAAAATCCTCGCAGGCGGTGGCAAGCGCCTTTAATGAGCCGCTGCCATTAACGGGACAGCCAGCAGATCAAATCCTCAGCGATTGGCCTGCTCGCGTTCTACCTTATGCGTCGCACGTCGGCTCCCCCCGCTATTTCGGATATGTAAATGGCTCTGGGACCATGCTGGGCGCCCTGGCAGAAGCCCTGGCTGCCTCGGTCAATATGAACTCCGGAGGATGGAAGGCTGGCCCGGCTGCCACGGAGATTGAGCGCCGCACCATCAGCTGGATCGCCGAGCTGATCGGATACCCGCTCGATTGCGGCGGACTCTTCACCAGCGGCGGGACGATGGCCAACTTTGCTGCCTTGCTGACCGGATTACGCAACACGGCGCCATACGATTCGACCGTCGAAGGGCTGCAGAGCGAGACTCGTAACGGGAAGCACCTGATCTACATGGCGGATCACGAGGGTCACATCTCCATTGTGCGGGTGGCTGACCTGCTTAATCTGGGGCGCAGCTCCGTCCGGCGTGTCCCGAGCCGGAAGGATTTCACCATAGACCCTGATGCGCTTGAAGCAATGATCCAGGCAGACCGGGCTCGAGGGGATCACCCCTTTTGCGTCGTGGCGCAGGTCGGCTCAATCAACACCGGCGCCATCGATCCCCTGGAAGAGATTGCTGATATTTGCGAACGAAACGAGCTCTGGTTCCATGCCGATGGGGCGTGCGGGGCGGTTGGCGCCATGCTGCCTGAGAAGAAGGAGATGTATAAAGGTCTTGACCGGGCCGATTCCGTCACTTTGGACCCCCACAAGTGGCTTTTCATTCCCTACGATTGCGGCTGCCTGCTTGTTCGCGAGCCCGAGAAGCTCCGCCGGGCATTTTCACTGTCCGCCCCCTACTTGCGAGGTACGCTGCCGACAGAGTACACCGGGCTCGATTATCTTGAATATGGGCCCGAGATGTCGCGAGGATTTCGGGCTTTGAAGGTCTGGATGAGCCTCCGGCATTACGGTGTGGAAGGCTACCGAAAGCTGCTGAGGCAAGGGATCCGCTGTGCTGAGCATCTTGACGAACGGGTGCAGGCATCAGATGAATTCGAGCGCTTACATGAACCTAACCTGTATATCTACTCTTTTCGTTATGCCCCTTTAGAAGATAGGGAGTTAGCCCAGCGTTCAGAGCGGGAGCGAGAGCGAGAAGATGCCAGGTTGGATCGCCTGAACCAGCGCATTGCAGATGAGATTCAGGTGCGCGGGATCGCCTTCATTATGACGACCCGGATCCGCGAGCGAACCGTGCTGCGCATGTCGATATGCTCTCACCGGACAACGCCGGCTGACATCGACTTTGTCTTTGACGCCCTAACGCAGATTGGCCGTGAAATTTCCGGGGAGGAGGAGCTATGACCGATCCGCGCACAGATCGCCTCGCCGAGGTAATGGTTACTTACTGCATCGATGTACAGCCCGGACAACGGATAGCGCTGTATGGATCGCCTGAAGCCGAGCCCATGCTCCGCGCACTGTATCGGGAGGTCTTGCGAGCGGGAGGTTATCCACATCCATTTTTGGGTTATGAGGTCTATCCGAGCTATGGCGGGTTTGACGACATTTTCTTCAAAGAAGCCTCCGATGATCAACTCAAATATGTCTTCGAAACAGATAGAATGGTAAACTCTTCCTTTGAAGGGATCATCTTTCTGCGTTCGAGTCGCAACACGCGTAGCCTGGCAGGGATCCTCCCGGAGCGGCAGCGAACTCGGAACGCAGCCTATGCCGCCCTGCGGAAGACCTTTTTGGAGCGCACTTTCCAGGGCAGCCTGAGGTGGGTCCACGGCCTGTACCCTACTCAAGCTCTGGCTCAGGAGGCGGAATTAGACCTGGAATCTTTCGAGGAATTTACCTATCGTGCATGTCGCGTTGACCAGCCATGCGCTGTTGAAGCCTGGAAAGCTGTCCACGATCGCCAGGAGAAACTTGTCAATTGGCTGTGCAACAGGGAGCAGGTGCGAGTCCTGGGACCAAACGTCGATCTGTCGTTTTCAATCCAAGGCCGGCCCTTTTACAACTCGTCGGGGAAGTACAACATGCCCGACGGTGAAATCTTCACTGCCCCGGTGGAGGCATCGGTGAATGGCTGGGTTCGGTTTTCCTATCCAGCGGTCGAATATGGCACGCTCGTTGAAGGGGTCGAGCTTCGATTCGATCAGGGCAGGATTGTCGATGCCAAGGCAACCAAAAATCAGGATTTTCTGCAAAAAATGCTCGACACTGATCCAGGGGCTAGCTACCTCGGCGAATGGGCGCTGGGTACCAACGAAAAAATTGATACCTTCAGCAAAGATATTCTTTTTGATGAAAAAATGGACGGCACGATGCATATGGCAGTGGGGGCAGGATACCCGCAGACCGGCTCGCGCAACCAATCCGCAATCCATTGGGATATGATCACGGATATGACCGATGGGGGGCAAATATTTGTTGATGGGGAATTATTCTATGACTCTGGTAAGTTCATGATCTAGCGAGAGCTAACCTCGAATAAGGATGCCTCGGAGAGATTAACGCAGTGCAAATAAGAGGGGTGAAAAATTCTCTTAGAGATGATGATGTAGAACGTTTATGCTATAATCTCAACCACCAGTTAAGATCAATAAAGGATGTCGTCCCTTCATTACCATTCAGGGCAGGCACTAGGCGCCAATCCTGTGGGTTCGACGGCGAAGGACTAGATCCTTCACTACGTTCAGGATGACAGGTGAGTGCGTTCAGGACGATAGATCGGTGCGTTCAGGACGACAGATCAAGAGAGGAGTTCGCATGACACATTCTCAACCTCAGGGCTTTCTCGCCGTGCCGTCCACGGGCAAGGGACCCGGCATATTGGTGCTGCATGCCTGGTGGGGGCTGAACGACACCATCAAGGCTTTCTGCACGCAGCTAGCAGAGGCCGGTTTCGTGGCGTTCGCACCGGACCTGTACCACGGCAAGGTGGCAGACAACATTGCGGATGCGGAAGCACTCGGCAGCGCCCTCGACAGCACTTTCCTGCAGGCCAAGGCTGAGATCGCAGAGGCAGTGACGTACCTCGACGAACGCGCAGGTCAAGCCGGCCGCGGCCTGGCGGTGATTGGCTTCTCGCTGGGCGTCTATTATGCGCTGGATCTCGCCGCCGCCGACCCCGAACACATCCGTTCGGTGGTCATCTTCTACGGGACCGGGGACGGCGACTACAGCAGCTCAAGGGCAGCTTACCTCGGTCACTTTGCCGAGAATGATGAGTTTGAGCCGCAATCCAACGTCGACAGCCTGGAGGAAGCGCTGATGCTTGCTGGGCGCCCGGTGACTTTCTACCGCTACAGCGGCACCGGACACTGGTTCTTCGAGCCCGACCGCCCGCAGGCATACAACCAGGAGGCAGCCAGCCTGGCATGGGATCGAACCCTGGCTTTTCTGAAGCATTCATTCCCCGCGGCTTAGTTGACCTGGGAGCTTGACAAGTGGATGCAACCGGCAGCGACCAACATGCACAGGAGGTAGAAAGATGGATTTAGCAGCAATCCTGATCTCGCAGTATCTGGCCTCTCTCGAAATGCTCAAGCAAACGATTAGCCTGTGCCCGGAGTCGATCTGGAATGCGGCAAGCGACAAGAACAAATTCTGGCAGGTCGCCTATCACGCCGTCTACTTCGTGCACGAATACCTGGCGGACACTTATGAGACCTTCACTCCCTGGGTGAAGCACCGGGAAGTGTACGACTTCGATGAGTCGCAGGTCTTCGAGCCTTACGATAAAGACACAATCCTGGAATACCTGGCCTTCTGCCAGCAGCATGTAGCGGACAGAGTGCCGGAGCTGAACCTGGAAGAGCCGGAGGGTCACGGCAGATCTATGACCACCCTGGAGCTGCAGATCTACTCGATCCGCCACCTGATGCAGCATACCGGCGAGCTGATGGAGCGGCTTGGCGCCCGCACAGGCGCGGAGATCAATTGGGTGGGGCGGAAATATGGCTGACCGGTACGATATGGATGTGCTCTCTAAATCAACGTTTTTGGAATTCGTGCTGTATAACAACTGGGCTAACCAACAGGTGCTGCAGGCCTGTCAGAATTTAAGCCAGGAGCAGCTCGCAGCCACGATTCCAGGCGCGTATGGCACGATCCGTGACACCCTGGAACACATTATCCGGGCCGAGACATACTACCTAAAATTATTAACCGGCAGCCGTCCACAACCGCCGTTCCAGTGGGAAGCTCAGCCAGGACTGGCCGAAATGACAGCCTATGCCGTTCAAGTTGGAGAGGCGCTGGTAGATATGGCTCAGCATACCCTGCCAACCGACCAGGTGGTCGAGGAAGACAATGGCAAGCAATTTCACTACCAGGCGCTGGCTGTGTTCATCCAAGTGATCAATCACGGCATTGAGCATCGCACTAACATCACGACAATCCTCAACCAGGGTTTGCTATCGCCACCCGATGTGGACGGCTGGGGTTATTTGAATGCTTATCCTGACCGGTTTGGAGTGAGATGAGCGCGGGCCCAGGCATGCCGGCTGTCCGCCGAATGTGATCCGGCGTTCTCACAGGCTCGAACAGGGGGAGTTGGATAAAAAAATTTGCTACGCGAAGCGATGAATGATCTCGATCGCTTTCCCCAACCCATCTTCGCGGAGGATGGCATTCCCCAGGGCAGCGGCATGCTGCCGGATGGGTTCGCTTTCAAGCGCCTGGCGCACGGCGGTCGCAACCTGACTGGCAGTCATGTTGCGCGCATCAAGCGGGGATGGGCTGGCGCCCACAGCGTGAACGCGCCTTGCCCAGAAAGGCTGGTCTGCAGCCAGCGGCAGCGCCACGGGGGGCCTACCTGAACGCAGCGCAGCGGCTGTGGTGCCCGCCCCGCCGTGATGGATGATTGCAGAGCAGCGGGGAAAGAGCCAGTCATGCGGAGCGCTTTTCAGGAACAGCCGGTCGGAACCCGGCTCGGCGGCAGCCCACCCATCCCAGCCAGTCAAGATCACGGCGCGCTGTCCAGCCTGGCGAAATCCATCCAACAGCGCGCGCTGCAAGCGGTACGAATCCGGGTGAATCATACTGCCAAAGCCTGCGCACAGCGGCTGCGGTCCGGCAGTCAAAAACTCTTCCAGTTCAGGCGAGGGCTGGAAGGAGGTCGAATTGTCGAGAAACCAGAAACCGGTCTGCTGCACGTGGGCGCCCCAATCCGGCTCGGGAGGGACGAGTGCCGGGCTGTAGGCCAAAATCAGCGGTGTGGCAGCCCGCCCATCAGATTTCTGAAACGGCCAGGGGAGCGTTGGCGGAAAGTCGGGTGCGGTTTTACGGATGCGCGGGTACATGGCGCGCTGCGCCCAGGCGAAAGTGTGATTGCTCATGTGATGAGTCAGACGGTTATACAGCGGACCCAGGGGCAGTTCGGGAAAGGCTAACTGCGGATAGTTGGAGCTGGCAAAGAACATCGGGAAAAACTGTACCGAAATATCAGGGATGCTTAACTGGCGGGCGAACGCATGCGCGCCGAGGGTGAAAGCAAAGGTATGCACAATCAGGTCTGCTGCCTGGCAAGCCAGCCAGGCAGTTCGCGCAACCTCGATGGCAACCGGTTCGATATTTTCTTGCATCGTGCGCATCATTGCAAGCGGGTTTTTTCCGGCCCGGTTGAACCCCAGGGAGAGTTGAGCGATATCGCCAGGCAGCGATACTGCGGGAATCCCCAGTGCATCGGCTTGCGTGCGAAAGAATGCGGGCAGCGCCAGCAGGGGCGTATGCCCGGCTCGCTGCAGGGAGACCGCCAGTGCCAGGCAGGGCTGCACGTCGCCTTGCGAGCCATAGGTGAGAATGGTGATGCGCATGTTGGTGTGATTATAACTACTAATCCATACCACTTGTACTGTGAGTAAAGATGATCTAAAATTTGATCAGGGATGCCCGTTCGTTTTCTGACGATGCACCTGCCTGTGGTTATGAAACGGCATGAATAAAACCGACACACTTCTGCGCACCAAGCTGCGCCTGCCCTTTACCCGGCCTGGACTGGTTTCCCGGTCGCGGCTTCAGGAGCAGATCGCACAGGGTTTAAACGGCCCGCTTACCCTCATTATCGCCCCTGCCGGTTTTGGCAAGACCACCCTGGTGTCGGCGTGTATCACCGGCTGCGGAATGCCGGTAGCCTGGCTGTCTCTGGATAAAAATGACAACCAGGCAGGACGCTTCCTGAGCTATCTGGTGGCGGCATTGCAGGGGGCAGATCATACGGTGGGGAGTGAGGCTGCACAACTACTGGCGGCGTCACAGCAGGCGCTCCCCGATGTGGTGCTGACCAGCCTGATCAATGACCTGGACAGCTCCAGCAGGGAGGTCGCCCTGGTGCTGGACGACTACCAGTATATTAGCAGCCAGGCTGTGCATGAGATAACGGCTTTTTTGCTAGAGCACCATCCGCAGACACTGCATGTTGTGATTGCGTCCCGGTCGGATCCCCCGCTCTCACTAGCCCGCCTGCGCGCCCGCGGCCAGGCGGTTGAGCTGCGGGCTGACGATCTGCGCTTTAGCGAGCGCGAGGCGGCTCAGTTCCTGAATGAGGTGATGGGCCTGCGCCTGGATGCCAGATCAATCACTACCCTCGAAGAGCGCACAGAGGGATGGATTGCCGGCTTGCAGATGGCGGCTCTCTCCATGCGGGATCGTAAAGATGTGCCCGGTTTCATCGAAAGCTTCTCGGGTACCAACCGCTACATTCTGGACTACTTGCTGGAGGAGGTGCTCGCCAGCCAGCCGCCGGAAATCCAGCATTTTCTTCTGTACACGTCGATTTTGGAGCGCCTGACCGCGCCGCTGTGTGATTTTCTCCTGGCAGTGGATAATTTACCCGAACCCGGCGATGAAGCCGCGCCTTATTCGGGATCGCCAGCCATGCGCCAATCCGCTTCCATCCTGGAGTACCTGGAAAGGGCAAATCTCTTCCTGGTGCCGCTGGATGATGAGCGCATCTGGTATCGCTATCACCACCTGTTCGCCGATCTGCTGCGCGCCAGGCTGCAGCAGGCCCAACCCGATTTGGTGTCCCGGCTGCACTTGCGGGCTTCCGACTGGTTGGAGCAAAAGGGATACCTTAGCGATGCGATCCACCATCTGTTCGCGGCGCATGAGATTGGGCAGGCGGCGGACCTGATCGAGCGCTACGGCCCGGCGCGCCTGGCAGAGAGCGACCCCTCGGTATTGCAGATGGCGGACAGCCTTCCACAAGAGATGATCCTTGCCCGGCCAATAATAGGGCTTTACCAGGCCTGGTTTCTCATTATCCAGAGCCGCATCGGAGAGGCTCGCCCGCTTTTGAATGACTTGATGCGCCAGCTTGCCGGCGCAGATCCCGCTTCTGGACAGCGGTGGATGCAGACCGTGGCCGCTTCGGCACTGGCTTTTCTCGCTCCACCGACAAGCGCTCCTGAGATTTATCCACTCCCTGATGTGCGGTTGTTAGACGAGATCCCTGCGGAGGAGCTGATCCTGCGCAACGCGGCAGATTTCCTCTACGGAATGGCATTAGCCAGGAGGGGGGAACTGGATCGGGCGGTGGAGGTTTCGGTCAAGTGCATCCAGCGAGAGAAGCTGCAGCATGGCACAGCAGCGATCCCCACCCTGGCTCCCTTCCTGACGCGCCTGTACCTGATGATGGGTCGTTTACACGCCGCCGCCAGCCTGTGCCGCGAATTTCTGGATCCAATCCAGGAGAGAGGCATCCGGTTTGTGTACACTTCCGGCAGCATGAAGATCGACCTGGGGGAGGTGCTGTACGAATGGAATGTGCTGGATGAAGCCGAGCAGCATGTGCGAGATGGGCTCCGAGCCAATGAACCCTGGCGCAATATTATGACGGATGGTTTTGGACTCACAGCTCTGGCGCGCATCCTGCAGGCGAAGGGGGACTTTGCCGGGGCGATGCAGGTGGTGGAGAAGTTTGAAACCAGACTGCTTGAGCATTCACAGCCGCGCGAATTCGATGAGGCCTTGCACACGCTGAGAGTGCGGGTGCAGCTCACGGGCGGCGATACCCAAAAGCCAGCCGTTTGGGCGGATCAAATTGAGCGCAGCGAGGATTTTGATCTCCATAAGGAGCGCTACCGTCTCAGCCTGGCGCGCATTCGCCTGGCGCAAGGCGAGTATGCCGAAGTGGAAAAAATACTGGACGGGATGAGGCCGGCGATTACGTCTGGCAGCCGGATAAGCAGGCGTCTGGAATGCAGCCTGCTACTGGCGGCTGCAGCCGCCGGGCAGCAGCGCCTGCCGGAAGCTTACGAAATCATCGAAGCCTGCCTTGCCCTGGCTGAGCCGGAAGGATATGTGCGGGTCTTTTTAGATGTGGGGGAACCGGCTCGAGCACTGCTGGCAGGCTACCTGCGATCGGCTGCTCCTGTTCATAAACAATACGCGCAGAAAATACAGGATGCATTTTCCCGCGCGAGTCTGGCAAGCCCTACCGGGCCTCAGCCAGGCGGGCTGGTGGAAGCGCTTACGGGGCGGGAGATGGAAGTGCTGCAGCACATCGCGCTGGGCAAAAGCAACCAGGAGATCGCCCGGCAGCTCATCGTATCTCCGGGAACTGTCAAAGCTCACACGGCAAGCATCTACCGCAAGCTGGAGGCTGCCAACCGCACCGAGGCGGCGGCGCGTGCCCGGCAGCTTGGCATCATCCCATAATTCCCCAAAAATTAATTTGGCAGGCAAACGGGTTCTCACCTAAACCCGAAAAATAAACCGCGGATATCCCGTTCGGCAGATGCGGGCTTCTTTGCCGCGAGCTAAACTAGAGACTGTCAGGAACAAGCGGGTCTCCGGTCGCTCGGCGCCCTCAGAATGACACATCAAAAAAGGACGGTAAATATGCCGGAATACTACGAGATCAAAATTAAAGGACATCTGGATCCGCACTGGGCGGATTGGTTTGCCGGCCTGAAGCTAACGCATCTGGAAGGGGAGGTGACGCTCTTCTCAGGCCTGCTGCCCGACCAGGCGGCGCTGCACGGGATGCTCGAGCGCATCCGCGATTTGAATTTGACCCTGGTGTCGGTTATCAGCGGCGAGCCTACCCCTCAGGATGCCGATTAGCTGGTCGCAAGTAGTGGGCCATGCACAGGGATCTAGATCCTTCACTTCGTTCAGGATGACAGATCAAAATAGGAATAGTTTGGGAACACGATCTGGAGAGTAAAAAATGACATACATGCCAATTCGAGACGTGTCGTTATTCGTGAAAGTGATGGGGCAGGGCTATCCTGTGCTGCTGATGCACGGCGGTCCCAGCCTGGACCACACGACCCTGCTGCCCTTACAGCCTTTAGCGGATCAATTCACCCTGATCTTTTATGACCAGCGCTGCAACGGCCGCTCGGAAGGGGCGGAGGTCTCTTCCATGACGTTCGAGAATCTGACCGCCGATGCAGACGCCCTGCGCCAGGGGCTGGGATTCGATCAGTGGGCAGTGCTCGGGCACTCCTTCGGTGGCAATGTAGCTCTGGAGTACGCGCTCCGTTATCCGAAAAGCCTCTCGCAGCTGGTATTGATGAATACCGGCGGCGATCAGTGGTGGGTGAACCAGAATGCTGCGGAGATCCTGGCGAAACGCGGCTACAGCGCCGCCAGCGTGCAAGCGGCTCGCCGGTTCTATAAGGGCCAGCTGACACCGGGCGAGTTCCTGCCTACCATCATGAAATTTATGACTGCGTACAACTACCGCAACAGCCTCTTGACGCTGGTGCAGGGTGTGGTCTTCGGTCAATCTCCGAAGATGCAGCCAGAAGCCCTCATCTTCGGTTACAGCCAGCTGCTCAACGGCTGGTCGGTGATGGAGCGGCTGAGCGAGATCCAGGCGCCTACCCTGGTGCTGGCAGGACGGGATGACTTCCTGTTTCCGCCGGAACATCAAGCCATCCTGGCAGATAGACTACCTGACGCCCGCCTGGAGATCATCGAGCGCGCCGGTCATAATCCGCACATGGAGCAGCAGGTAGTAGTGAACGAGATCATTCGAAGCTTTATCGCCGGAACGAATCCAGCGCCCAGGACCTCAATCAACGCCGCGGCTGCGCGGTAAGGAGAAAAACATGAACATCAAACTCACACCATCCACCGAAAAGACGATTGCCTGCGAAACCTGCCCGATGCGAAAAAAGGCTGAAGCCAACCCCAAGACTTTTATGGCGCGGCTGTGGCGCTGGCACACCGGCTGGTGCCCCGGCTGGAAAGCCTACCAGGCTCACCTGGCCAAGCAAGCGAAATCAGAAGAAAGAGGTTGAAATGTCCGAAACACCCAGCGTGCCTCCAATCGTCAATAAAGCCATGAAATTCGTGCTGCGCTCGCCGGTGCACGGAATGGTCAGTAAAACCGTGCTGCTGATCAGCTTCGCTGGACGCAAGAGCGGAAAAACCTACACGACCCCGGTCAGCTACTCGCAGGACGGAGATCAAGTGCACATCTTCACCCACGCCAGATGGTGGAAAAACTTGCGCAGCGAGACGCCGGTCACAGTGCGCATGCGGGGGCGAGAGCTCCAGGGGCTGGCAGAACCGGTGGCTGAGGATAAGCAGGCCATTGCAGCCGGGCTGAGCGCGCATCTGCGAAAAGTGCCGAGCGATGCCAGGTATTACGGTGTAACTTTCGACGATCGCGGAAACCCGAGTGCAGAAGAAGTAGCAAAGGCTGTGCAGACGGTGGTTATGGTCCGCATCCGGCTGTGCTGATTCGAAATATAAGGTTGTGTTACGATCCGGAAAGCAGTGCGATCCATGAGTACTAAGAAATTCCTCTTCCCAGCGTTGGCCATCTTGACCGGGCTGGCGCTCTCCCGGCGGCTGGTTGCCAGCTCTAATTCGGCGAAGACCACCCTCAATAGAAACGCTTACGATGAGATCGATGCTTACATCGAGGAGCAAATGCGCCGCCTGCACATCCCGGGCGCATCCCTGGCGATCATCGAAGGCGGGCAGATCGTGCACCAGCGCGGCTTCGGCCGCGCCCGCCCCGGCGGCGATGCGCCGACCCCACAGACACCTTTCTTCATCGGCTCGCTGACCAAGTCCTTCACTGCCCTGGCGGTGATGCAGCTGGTAGAAGCCGGTAAGGTGGAGCTGGATGCCCCGGTGCAGCGCGACCTGCCCTGGTTCCGGGTGGCGGATCCGCAGGCGTCGGCCCAGATGACGGTGCGCCACCTGCTCAACCAGACCAGCGGCCTGCCTCTGCTGCCCTCGGAGCTGGCCCTGGCTGATTACGACGATCGCCCGGATGCCTGCGAGCGCCAGGTGCGGGCGCTGTCCACACTCGAGATCACTCGCCCGGTAGGTACGAGGTGCGAGTACAGCAACCTGAACTACAACATTTTGGGGCTGGTGATCGAGGCCGCCAGCGGCGAAACGTACACCGAAACCATTCAAAGCCACATCTTTGAGCGGCTTCAAATGCGCCACAGCTATACCTCAAAAGCATCCGCGCAGCAAGACGGCCTGGCTGCGGGCTACCGTCACTGGTTCAGCCTGCCCATCCCTGCGGCGGACATGCGTGTGCCGCTCGGCTCGCTTCCATCCGGCCAGCTTATCTCGAGCGCTGAAGATATGGCACACTACCTGATCGCCCATCTAAACGGGGGTTGCTATGGGGACACGCAGATCCTGTCGAGCGCCGGCATCGATGAGCTGCACCGCGGGGCGAATGAACTGATCTTTTTGGGCATGCCGGGGGGGAAGTACGGCATGGGATGGTTCGACATCGATATGGGGCAAACGAAAACCTACTCGCATGCCGGCAACGTTCCCGGCTTTTCTTCCTTCGCGGCGCTCTTGCCAGATCAGATGAGAGGCGTGGTGCTGCTGTTCAACGCTGACCCGTATGGAATGCCGCCGGTCACGGAGGAGGTGGGGATGGGTGTGACTGCCTTGCTGGCCGGTCAGCAGCCGGCTCCGATCCGGCTGGACTTCATCCAGTGGGTGATGCGCCTGCTGCCGCTGATCCCGCTGCTGCAGATCGCCGGCGCGGCGGCAACCTTGCGGATGCTACGCAAATGGCGCCGGGAGCCGGCACTTTCTCCCAGCGGCGGGCGCCTGTGGGGGCAGCATATCCTGCTGCCACTGATCCCGAACCTGTCACTGGCGGCTATCCTGGTTTACCTGCGGTCCAGCGGCATGCTCGCTTTCTTGCGCCTGTTTCTGCCCGACCTGGCCTGGATTGCCCGGTTGTGCGGTAATTTCGCCGGGGTATGGGCTTTGCTGCGCACCGGCTTGATCCTGCAGGAATTGCGAAAGAAATCATAACCTGCAACCCCTTGTTTCCATAAACGGAAGGAGCACTCAATGCCAGAAATGATTACCGAGCGTGATGCCCAATATGCCTTGGATCTGGTCAAGGAGATCTGCACGCAGGTGGGGCCTGGTTTGCCCGGCAGCCCTCAGGAACGAGAACGAGCAGGGATTGTCCAAAGGGAATTGGAAGCGCACCTGGGCCCCGGAAACACTGAGGTTGAGGAATTTACCCTGGCGCCGGGGGCTTTTCTGGGTGTGTATCCCACCAGTGCGCTGCTCACGCTCACTGCGGTTGCGCTCAATATGGCTGCCGGGCGTCTGGCGGGAGCCTCGGTGTGGATATCCGCCGGCGCGGCACTGGCATTAGCAATCGTCGCGCCGCTGCTGCTGTTCTTTGAGTACGTTCGCTACGAAGAATTGGTCGACCGATTTTTCAGGCAGAAGCGGTCGATCAACGTGATTGGCACACTGCGCAGGCCAGGAACCAAAAATGTGAAGCGGCTGCTCATACTGAGCGGGCACCATGACAGCGCTCCGGAAAATACCTGGATTCGTTTTCTGGGCTACGGATTCTATATCACCGTGCCGACCATCTTCGTTGCATTGGCTGCCATGCTGGTGATGAGCATCATCTAGATGGTGGGTGTCATCACCGGCAACGCCGGCATCGTGCGCAGCGGAACCCTGGGATGGGGCTTGCTGGCCTTTCCCATGGCGCCTGCCATGATCTTTGCATTGTTCTTTACCAGGGGGTATAGAAATGGAGGCGTCGTGCCGGGCGCAGTGGATAATCTCTCAGCCTGCGCTCTGGTGACGGCAATGTGCAGGTTCCTGGCAAGAAACCCTGGCTACATACCAGAGGATACGGAAATCCGGTTTATATCCTTCGGCAGCGAGGAGGCCGGCCTGCGCGGCTCGCGGCGCTACGTTGAGCGCCACCTGGATGAACTGATGCGCCTGGAGGCGCGGCTGCTCAATATTGAGATGGTGGCTTACCCGGAAATTACCATTCTCACCACGGACGTGAACGGCGTGAAGAATTCGCCTGAGATGGTGGAGAGCGTGGCGGCTGCGGCGGAGCGGGCCGGAGTGCCCCACCAGGTGAAACCCTATCCCACCGGCGGCGGAGGAAGCGACGCAGGCTCCTTCAGCCAGGCCGGGCTCAAAGCGGCGACGCTGTTCCCTTTCAAGGCGCCGCAGCAGCTCGTGGCCTTTCACCACCAAAAATGGGATGGGCCGGAAAATTTGAGCATCGAACCGCTGTTCAATGTGTTGAAGCTGGCTTTCGAGTGGGTTCGCGGCGGCGGGGAGCCGGTAAAACAACCACCCGAAATTGCGAGTTGAGCAAAAGAGAAATTGTGGAGGATAGCGATCATGAGCGAGAATGTTGGAGCTTATCACGTGGTGGATCTCACGCCGGGGCGCCGGGCGTGGTTGAACGCGCTCGACCTGTCAGGGCCAACGCACTGGATGTACGGTCTGCTGGAAGTGGATGTGACGGTGGCAAAGCAGCGCATCGCGGCGCACAAAGCACGCAGCGGTGAGACGCTTTCTTTCACCGGATTCCTGGTCTACTGCCTGGCGCGTGCGGTAGATGAGAACAAGGAAGTGCAGGCCTACCTGAAAGGCCGCAGCCAGATCGTGCTGTTCGACGACGTGAATGTGGGGTTGATGGTGGAGAACGCGGCCGGCGAAAAGCGCGCCCTGATGGGGCTGATCATCCAGGGCGCCAACCGCAAGACATACCGGCAGATTCACCAGGAAATCCGGGCGGCGCAGACCGAACCGGCGCCGCCAAACAGAGGCATGCCCACCTGGTTCCGGTCGATCATGCTGCTGCCGTGGCCGCTGTCCGGGCTGGTGAAAGCTCTGCTGGCGATGGGCACACGCCGCGACCCGGCGGTGCGCGTGTCGGCATCGGGCACGGTTTTCGTCACCGCGGTGGGGATGTTTGGCAAAGGACACAGCGGTTGGGGGATAGCGACAACGCCGCATTCGCTCGGTCTGGTGGTGGGCAGCACTGCCTGGAAGCCAGCCGTGGTGGAGGGGCGGATCGAGCCGCGCGAGATGCTCAACCTGACGGTGCTGTTCGATCATGATGTGGTGGACGGCGCTCCGGCGACGCGCTTTACGCGCAGGCTGGTGGAGCTGATCGAGAGCGGGGGTGGGCTGGAGCAGGCGGAAGGTGGGTGAAGGGTGCTGCCCTGGCAGTTATTTGAGACTCGCGCAGCGGGGGGCATTCGCTGGAGATGGAAAACAACGGGCTGAAGAAGCGGCGGCGAATGCTTTCCCCTACGATGTACAGCAGGGTCTCGTCTCAGAGAGCCCCTTATGGCTCAGGAATTACTCGGGATGACAGATTAATCATGGAGCGCATTCGATGGAGAATGATGTAAGAATCGCAACTATTCTCAACGCGTACCGCGGCGAGATCATGGCTAAAAGCCCTAAGTCTTTATCGATATGGCAGGCTAACCGCACGGTGATGCCGGCGGGTGTTGGCAGCCTGTTCCGGCTGGCGGATCCCTTTCCGATGGTGGTTAAACGGGCTAAAGGCGCCCGGGTGTGGGACGCCGACGGGAATGAATACCTCGATTTTATGCTTGGCTTCTCGACCATGATCCTTGGTAACACACCCGGCGAGGTTCAAGAAGCGATCCGGGAGGCGCTGCCGTACGGGACTCACTACGGGCAGTGCCACGAGCACGAGTATGAGTTTGCCAGGCTGTTCTGCGACATGGTGCCAGGCGTTGATAAGGTGACCTTCTGCAACTCTGGTACTGAGGCGACCATGTTCGCGTGCCGGCTGGCGCGTGCTGCAACCGGGCGTCCCCTGGTGGCGAAATTCGAGGGCGGATATCACGGCACACACGACCTGCTGGCAGTGAGTTTCGGCCGGCCTGGCGCGCATGCCGATCAATGTGGAGCGATCGAGGATCCCGGCGCCATTCCCGAAAGCCCTGGGCTTGCCGAGGGAGCGTGGAAGGACACGATTGTGCTGCCCTACAACCACCCGGCGGCCTTCGATAAGATCCGCCGCCATGCAGACCGGCTGGCTGGCGTGATCATCGAGCCTGTGCAGGGTGCGGCTGGCACCATACCGGCAGATCGGGAATTTCTAGTCGAGCTGCGCAAGGTCACTCACGAGACCGGCGCTTTGCTGATCTTTGACGAAGTGATCACCGGCTTCCGCCTTGCTCCGGGCGGGGGGCAGGAGTTCTATGGAGTGCTTCCGGATGTGAGCACCTTCGGTAAGGTGGCCGGCGGCGGACTTCCTTTTGGGGCGGTGGGAGGGACTGCCGCGGCGATGCGTTTCATGGAATACGATACTGAACCGGGGTCGATCCTAATGGCAGGCACATTCAATGGCAACCCGATGGTTGCTGCGGCAGGGGCGGCGGTCTTGCGGCGTTTGAAGGCAGAGCCGCAGCTGTATGCTCGCTTGAACGCCATGGGCGATCGCTTCCGGGCCGAGATCAACCGCTTCGCTCAGGATGAGGATTACCCGGCGGTCGCTACGGGCGTTGGCTCTATGTTCTGGATGCACGCGATGCGCGGGCCGGTCAAAAGCGTGCGGGATGCACGGCAGGGGGATCGTTTCGCCGGTCCGGGCTTGAGGCTGCTGTACCGCAAGAACGGGCTGCACATATCACCCCATCACGGGTTTATGTGCACCGCCCACACGGACGAGGATATCACCCGGCTGATCGAGACGCATAGGGCTGCCATGCAGGAGCTGAGGGCGCAAGGTGTGTGGTGAGGCAGGGTAGTTCCCCCTGAGCGCTTGTGTGTTGAATGCCTGACTGATGAATTAGCCAGGAAGATTAGCGATTTCCAACCGGAGGTGACCGGCATCTCGATCCGCCTGGTGTTCAGAGACGAACTTGATCCCGAAGCTCCATTGGGTACCTGCCACAGTGATCTGCGACTGCGGGTCATGAGGATTGTGGAGATCGCCCTCGCCAAAGTACAGGCGTATGAACCGGAGAAGGGGAGGGATTTCTCCCTCCCCTGGGTTGATGGGCGAAGCTGGAGATTGTTTACGGCGTTACCACGTTCACGGTGTTTGACCAGCCTGATTGGGTTGTTTCGTCGAAGGCGAGTACCCGGTAGTAGTAGCTCCGGGCGCGGGGCAAATTCTGCGTCAGCGTGGTGATGTTCGCGCCCACGGTGGCGTTGACCACCCCGAGGGTGAAGGTGGCGTTGTCGGAGCGCTGGACAAGGAAGCCCGTCTCGTTATCCGAGTTGTCTACCCAGTTCAGTGTGACGTCGGCCGTTTTTCTGTTCTTGACAACGGCGGAGGCGGTCAGATTGCCTGGCGCAGCGATGGCGGGGATAACGGTGTCGCCCCGGGACGACAGCGTCAGGGTGGGGAAACCACCGCCCGACGGGATCTCATTGAAAGCGGGGTTGGAGTAGTCCCAGACATCGCCGACTGTATTGACGGCGTAGACCTGGTACTCATACAACGTATTTGTGTTGCCGATGCGGTCGGTGTATGTGCGTGTGCCTATCCCTGGCCCTACGCCTGTCTCGACAAACGGGACAACACCGAAGATCGCCGAAGGCAGGATTGCGATTTCGCTCCAGGCAGCGGTTGAGCCGGCTACCCGGCGCTCGATGACAAACGCCGTCTCGTTGGTCGATGTGTCGGTCCAGCTAAGCTCGTAGCGGCGTTGGCTGCCGTTTCCGAGGCGTATGAAGGTCAGGCCCGACGGTTCGGACGGGGCGATCCCCACGACCTGGGCGTGCATCATGTCCATCTCTTCGTGGCTCAGGATGTGGCAGTGCCAGACGTACTCGGCGCCGTAGTTGACATAGTGGTTGATGATGTCAATCGGTTCGCCGTCAGGGTTGAAGGCATAGATCGGCAGACCGAGCGCCTCTTGCAGGGTGGTGTTGGCAAGGTAGACGCCTTCCGGCGACATTGGATCGATGAGACGCACGCTGTTGGGCAGATCAAAGGGGTAAACTGGGAGGATCGGCCGCAGTGCGACGATGGTATCTTCCAGCGGGCTGACGCGCACCGTCTCTTTCCAGCCGAGCTCACCGGCCTCGGGTTTACGGATAATGCCGTCCCAGCCGACGCGGTTGATCAACTGTATGTCGTACAGGTGGACATGGATCGGGTGCGTATCTACCCCGTTATGAGTGATCTTCCAGATCTGAGTGCCGTCAGTCGTCGTGGCGAGCGGCTCAACCAACAGCTCCCCACTGGCATCCATTGGCACCTGAACGCCTTTGAGAACCTCTGTGGGCGGGCTCAGGTAGGGGTAGAGGATCATGTTCTGCAGGCCTGCCTGGGCGTTGGCTGTCTCCACTCCCAGGTAGCCGCTCATGCGCCCATACTCGTGATCAAAGGCTTCACCCATTTCATCCTGGATCATCTTGGGCTGAAGCGGGAAGGTGAGGGAGTCTCCGCCGGCTCCATTTGCCAGGGTCTTGAAGGTGAAGGAGGTGTCGAAGATCTGCACCAGACCGGCGTCCGGTCCGTTGACCTGGAAGGTGGTGCCGTAGGCCGAGTTGTAAGCGCCTTGCCCGACGAGAATCGGGTTTTGGGAGGTCTCGAACACGCCTTGACCACCCAGGCTTACCGCCATGAATGCGGTCTGCAGCGCTGGCAGGGCGAAGGCCGGCTGTGGGGTAAGTGGAGCAACCTTGATCTGCATCACGGTGCGGGTGTTGGGGCCGTAGCCGGAGAGGGTCGAAGGGGCGCCGCCGGTGTCGCGGTAGTCCCCGTTGCCGGTGTAGTAATCGTAGCGCGGGTCGCGCGCTGGGAAGGCGGCAGGAGCGTCATTGTAGAGGATCAACGTCTGCCCTGCAAAGGCTGAGAAGTCAACGATCACGTCAGCGCGTTCTGCAGGGGCGAGCAGCAGCGAATGCAGGTCGACGTTGCCGGCGTTGAACACGGTCGGATCATTGACCCAGGTGGTGGGGTGGGCTGGAACAACGGCTGGGGCTGGGAGGAAGCCGCCCTCGGAGCCGATATGGATCCAGCTTGGTCCTTCGGTGCCTGCCAGAGGAGTGGGGAAGATGGTCGGGTCGTCCAGCGCCGCGGCCACCTCATCCGGGTTGAGCGCCACTTCAGTGCACGTCAGGCCGGAAGCGGAGGGCGCCGGGGCGAGGTTGGCCAGATCACAGGGTAAACCATTGGCGTCCACAGCCTTGTAGAACGATAGGTTAAAGAAGCGGTCGTTGGCGGCGTTTAGCATGCGAAAACGGTAGGTCTTGGGATCCACCGCGAGAGTCGGATATGCTGTGCCGTTGACGATAGGTGTATCCATAAAGGCTTCCATGCCCATGGAGTTGAACGGCGTGCCTGGCATGAGCGGCGGTTCGCACCACGTCACGTCGGGATTGCAGAGTGGATCATAGTAAGGGTTGGCGATGGGGCCGAATTCGATATCTGTCGTGGGCGGCCAGAACCAGGGGCCATATGCCCAGCGACCATACTGGTTGACACCCGAGCTGTCGCCCGGGTTCTGGGCCGGCGAGTAGACGTGCGGCAGCCATAGTCCGCCGGGACCGCCCCAGCGGGCGGCGTCCCAAGTCTCATCTTCCAGGGCAAGCTGGGTTAACTTGGGTACAAAGGTCTTATCCTGGATGACCAGTGGAATGGTGCTGGCGGCGTCGGGGATCAGACCCTGGGAGACCAGCGACTGCTCGGTTGCATCGGTGATGAGATACGGTGCGGCTCCGCCGGCGTACACGTTGAGGCGGGTGATGCCCCAGGAGTGGTCGTGATAGAACATCAGGCGGGCGCTCTGCTGGTTGGTGTAATAGAAGGTCATCACACCGTCGCCCGGATCACCCGAGTCGCTCATATCCGGCACCGGCAGCACACTCACGCCCTGCGGGTAGCTGGCGGTTTCATTGGCGGGGGTAACCCACTGGTGGGGTGTGCCATCGCTGATCCAGGGGGAGATACCGCCGTGCAGGTGCAGCGTGGCGCGATTTTCGGTGTAGCAGCCGGCGGGCTTGGGGATACGTTCACCGGTCAGCATGTCGTAGGCCATGCCGCACATCGGGTTCTGCGGGTCATCCTCCACCATGCCGTACAGGTCAGGCCCCATGCCTGCGCCCATCACGGTGACATCGACCGGAAGGAACAGGTCGTCGGGGATGCCGGTGGGCAGCAGGTTGTAGAATTTGATGCGCACGGGAATATTCTTGTTGGCGACGATGGTCGGCCCCAGGTAGTGGGGTGGGGTCACGCCAAAGAAGCCTGGGATATCGACCTCAGTCCCATCCAGCAGGGCATTGGTCAGTTGGACATGCTCGCCCATCACAACGTTGGTCGATAGCTGCACGTAGCCGCGCAGCAGTGTGGGCGGCAGGTCGGAGTGCATCTGCTCGCGGTACTGCACTACGGCGATCTCGTAGTAATGTGAGCCGGGGTAGGTGGTGGTGTCGGGAACCGCGACGGGCAGGTACTGCCCCAGTGAAGCAGTGCCCGTGCATGGACCGGCAGCAGGATCGCACAAGACAGGCAGCTCATTCACAAACTTGCGGATGCCGCCCGTGATGGTGACATGTTGGCCGGTATCGGTGGCGGGGTTGGGCGTAAAGTAGGTAGCAAGCGCATCGGTAACAATTTGCTGCCCCAGGGCTGCTGCCAGCTCCGTGGAACTGCGGAAGTGCATACCGCCCCAGGTTCTGGCGTTGATGACCTCGGTTCTGAGGTCATCTGCAAAGGCATAGTGGCGTGTGGCACCTGTGGCATCACTCATCAGATCGACCTCGATCTGGGGGGTGCCAAAGAACTGGGTGTAGAGCTCGGCCTGCGCCGACATAAAGGAGCCATGCCCCGCCATAAATTCGGGGAAGTTTGGCGTCATCACCACCGGCATCCAGGTATTGACGACCGTGCTCGTATAGGTGCCATCTGTCTGGGTGTGCTGGATTGCCGTAACCGGGCGCCAAAAGCTGTAGTTGTATTTGGTGTCAAAGGTGGCAATCAGGCTGTCGGTGGCGATCATGTTGCCCATCGCCATCAGGCGGGCTGTATCGAGCAGGCTCAGGCTGCGGGTTTCGGCCAGGTTCCTATAGGCGGTGTTGGTCTGGATAACCATATTGGTCGTCCAGAATTTGGCTATATCGGTCTGTTCGGCAGTGCGGAAGGCGCTAACCGCCCCGCCCCAATCCCTGACCTCGGCGAAGTCTGCCAGGTATTCGAGATCGTTGCTGGCGTATTCCGGGTCGGTGAGGTCTGGCGGAGGGGGATAGATCAGGGTGTATTGATCCGGCGTTGCGCGCAGGAACGGCTTTAATTCCGCCATCCAGGGATCCATGGGAGGCATGAAGCTGCCATCGGGCAGTTTCACCGTTGGCTCCCAGACGCCTGGGCCAGGCGGAGGCACTACGTAGCCGCCATCACCGGACAGGATGTCGCCGGTGCGCAAGTTGATGATGCCGGCCGCGGCGGCATCGCCGATGGCGATCCCGGCGGTCTTAGCAGCGCTGTCGGGGATGGCAGCCAGCGCGTCGGCGTAGATCACCGGGAGGGTGGTGTCCAGTGGGAAGTAATTCGCCAGCACTTTATACGCGGCAGTTGCTACTGCGGCTTCGCGTGATGCGGTGGGGTCCGGCAGCAGCGCCAGGTTATAGGGTGTGTAGCCGCCTTCGATCGCCACCAGGGCGTCATAGACCGCTGCCTGCATATAGGCCAGGTAGACAAAGGCAGCCGACATGGAGACGCCGCCCATGGTCATCATCGAGCCTGCGGGCTGCAAAAAATCCTGGGCGATGGCGTTCCACTCTGCCACGATATTTCCTGGCAGCGGGCTGTTGGCATAGTTCGGGTGGCTGAAGTAGCGCGGTTCTGCGCCCATATTCATATCGGCCGTGGCGGTTGTTTCAAGTGTAAAGCCAGCCTCTTCGGCACGCTGCGCGGCGGCTTCACGGTCGGCCTGGGTTACTCGCTCAGGCCTCTCTGGTCTGCCGCCGCCGGGTTGCGCGGCGGGCTCCGCCATGACCGCGCTGGTATTGCCTCCGGTAATGGAAGCCAGAAATACCAGCAAGAATAAAACATTCAGGATCTTACGCCTTTTCACAAGCATTCTCCTTCAGAACGGGTGTTCGGGTTTGGATGAGGGTGCCAAAACGGGCTGTTGCCACAAATGTTTTGCATTACACCTCCGGCGTAAATGTCAAGGTTTTTTTACTGCCCTCCTCGCGGGCCGCCGTTGCCCCCACCATTCCCGCCCCCACCCCCACCGCCACCACCGCTGTCGCTAGACCCGTTGATGATCTGCTGGTAAGTGTTCTGGTCCAGGTACACGGGCGTGTAGGTTTCTCCGGTCAGACTCTCATAACGCGCGACGAAAGCCCGCAGGTGGTTCTCTGATCCGTCGGTCAGGTTTTGGAATACCGACAGGATGTCGCGGTTATCGATCTGCGCCATGCGCACTGCCAGGTCGACCAGGTCGATCTCCTCGATCGTACAGCCGACCAGCAGCGCGTCTGCCGGAGACTGCTCGCCCCAGGCAACCAACTCGGTATACTTGCCCTGTAGGAAATCGTTTTGAAAGACGCCGATTTCTGAGGAGGCCGGGTCTTCCAGATTGTACTTATCCAGCAGCCCCAATACGGCATCCATATGGTTCTGCTCGCTGCCCGCGATGGTCTGAAAGATGTCGGTGCCCCAGATGTCGTACAGGGTCAGGTAGGTATCGCGAGCCAGCTTTTCCTCTTCGCGCACATACATCAGCGATTCAATCTCAAATGGATCAAGGGAGGCAGCCTGGACTGCCAGTGTGCCTGCCGCCAACAGGATCAGCAGGCCAGCGGCCAGGCTGAGCACACCAAATAACCTCATATTTTTCGACATGGTTTCCTTCCTTTCTCAAATGGCGACCAGATAGAACATCAAATGGTATTCTGCAAGTCAATTAGCGGCATGGCTTCCAATGAGCTGATCGCACATAGTGGGCCACGCACAAGGAGCTAGATCCTTCACTGCGTTCAGGATGACAGATCAAAACAGAGAATGCGGTGCGTTATACCTCCTTCACTACGGGGTGCATCATGCAATGAGCACATTTCGCAGGCCTGCATCCAACAATGCGTGGATGCCCCGACTCTTCTGATTTTGTTACAAATTGTTCTTTCAGTATCCGCCTGATTTCGTGGATTTCTTGCAGGGAGGCGAGGGCAGAGTTTTGAGATCTGTCGATTGCCCCCAGTAAATATTGAATATCTGCGGCAATTTGCAGCGATCTGGCGTTCCATTTTTCATCAGAGTATGAAATCGGGGACAGCCTCCGCCCACGATTGTAGCGTTCATACCAGTGGGGTAATGTGACTTGGCGCAGCCATTCCGGATCGGTGACAGCCACGGACTCCAGCACCCGATACATGGCTTTTAGTGCCTCATCGAAACGGTTCAACGTGCAGACAGTGATCAATAATTGGTACGCTTTTACCGGTTTATCTTGTGCGTGTTTAATCAGGCCAAACTCAACCAGACGATCGAGCAAGTTTTGAAAGATGTGTCGGTTAGCGGGATACGATAAGAGCTGCTGGCGAATTTCGCATAAAGCCTCCGGGTCGAGGCTGGGGCTGTTCATGGACAAATGTAAGGCGTACTTCAAGTCCACCCGGCTGCGCACAGCCTCAATCATTGGTTGGTTTGCCAGTTCTTCCACAAACTGAAACACGGTTAGCATGGCGCATTGGAGATTGGTTTCGAAAGTCCTGTTCTTCATCCAGCAGGCATTCATATGCGGCGGAATCAGCCCAACGAGCAGCTCATCCAGGTGATCGCCCAACCTTAAGTAGATATTCCCCTTCCCGTACAGCGAGTTTGCAGCCTGGAATGTATCCTGCGGAACAGCGGGGTAAGCGATCCGGTGGAAGTGCATCCTGTTTTGTGAGATTGCCTGAAGCAACAGACAGTAACCCTGTGCCCTTACTATAAAGATTATGAAGGTCGGGCACAAGCGCACTAGCCCACATATTTTCAGGGGTTAGATTAAGGAAGAAATGCGGGTATGCGATGGAAAAACCCTGCCGTTAAGCAAGGGATAGCCACGCATATAAATAATAACCGGCCGCGTAGTTATTACGCGACCGGTGGGTGAATATTTTCAATCGGGTGAATAAATTCTGTAATTCAGGATAGGGCTTATCGAGGCGCTAATTTTTCATGCTTTTTCCCAGGCCATGCTCCTCTACATAATTCATCAGTTCGACCCTGCTTTTCATCCCCAGCTTGCTAACCAGGCTGGAGCGATGCCCTTCAATCGTGCGCGGGCTGAGGTTTAATTCCTGGGCGATTTGGCGATTCGTGTAACCACGCGCCAGCAGCAGTAATACATCCATCTCACGCGCGGTGAGTGCTTCATGTTCGGGTTTAACCGGGCGGCTGTGGGGAGAAAGATCCTGCAGCAGTGCACCAGTCAAAGGTGGATAAACATAGATATACCCCTGGGATACAACTCGAATGGCCTGGAGGAGCTCGGAATCGACCGCCCGCTTGATGATGTAACCATGCGCCCCTGCGCGGATCATCTCACGCAGCATGCCCTCATCTTCGTGAACAGTCAGCGCCAGCACCCGTGTGGCAGGAGAAATTTCTCTCACCTGGCAGGTGGCTTCGATCCCGCTCAGGCCGGGCATGCTGATGTCCATTAAGACAATGTCGGGTACTAATTCTGCGACTCTGCCTAATAAGCTGATGCCGTCGTCTGCCTCACCGACAATTTCCAGATCGGGCACATTTTCTAGCAGCGTGCGCAGACCGGCCCGGATCAAGCTGTGGTCATCGGCGATTAGTATTCGAATTGACATAGGGTATCTCCAGTACGATCGTTGTGCCGCGTCCTTTTATGCTCTCGATCTGCAAAGTCCCTGCCATCATTTGCGCCCGCTCTTGCATGCCTAACAAACCGAGGTGACCACTTTTAGGGACGTTCGCAGTGTCGAAGCTAACCCCATCATCTTCAATGATGACGATTGCCTTGTCATCTCGCTGCTCCAGAATGACATCAACGTTTTTGGCGTCAGCATGGCGCACCGCGTTGGTGAGTGCTTCCTGGACAATTCGATACACATTGGTTTCGACAATATCCGGCAGCCGTTGTTCATTTGCAAATCTGGCTGCTTTGAACCGGACGCTCAGAGAGTAACGCTCGGCAATGCTCTTTACCAATTGATCCAGTGCATCCACCAGCCCCAGATAATCCAGGCTTGCCGGGCGCAAACCGATTGCCAGATGATGCAGTCCCTCCAGCACTTGATCGGTCAGGTGCTGGAGCTCGTTCAGGCGCGTCAGGATGTTTTCCGGGTGAGGCACTTCCTGTTCCAGGCGGCGCAGACCGAACATGAGTGCAGTGAGCATCTGGCTAGCCTCGTCGTGCAGCTCCCGGGCAATATAGCGCCGTTCACTTTCTTGAATCTCTAACAGGCGTCGCGAGAGAGATTGGAAACGATCCTGCCCGGCGCGAACTTGTTCAAACAGCCAGGCGTTTTGAATGGCTATGGATGCCTGAGAGACGATCACTTCTGAGAGCTTGATATGCTCGTGGGTAAAAAAATCGGGGCAGGTATTTGCCAGAACCAGAACTCCGATGGTATCGCTGCCCACCACGATCGGAATTCCCAACCAGCTGCGAGTTTTTTCGCCGGTTACCGGCTTCTCCATGCCGATATACTTCTGAATATCTGGGATCAGGAGGCTCTTCCGGGTTGAGATCACCTCTTGTAAATACAGCCTCTCCGAATGATCGTAAGACATGTCATGCGCCAGGATCAGTCCGGATTCGTTTTCGCAGTTGCGCATGACCTGGGGAGTCAGATGGGTTTCATCTTCGAAAATGACAATATATGAACTATCCGAAGGCACCAAACGACACACATACTCCAGAAGCGTATTCATCACTTTCTCAAAGCTAAGGGTCTGCGTAAGCGCCAGGCTGACTGCGTTCAAGGTTTCTGCCACCTGGCGAGCCTGCATTTCGGCTGCGAAGAGGCGGGCATTCTCAATTGCCAAAGCGGCTGGCGCGGCAAATGCCTGCAGGCGCCGGATTGTCGCCAGGTTAATTTTGCCCGGCTGAATGCTGGTGAGGTTGATCACTGCAGTGACGCGCTCCCCAACCATCAATGGGATGGCAACGTAGGTTTGCAGCCATTCCATCCCAGGGATAACCTGCTGCGGAGCATTGGATGTATCTTCAATGAGCACGGGTTCGTGGGTGAGGAAGACCTTCTTCACAATCGGAAAGTCATCCAATTTATAGAGCTTATTGTTTCCCCCCAACTTCTCAGGTTCGCTGGTAAGGTTGAATTGGCGGGCGATGTGCAAGCTGTCGTTTTCGACTAGCAGGATATTGGCCAGCTCATAAGGGATGAAAATCCGGATTTGTTCGAAGATGCGATTGAGCACCTCATCCAGTTCCAGGCTGGCATTTAATGCCAGCATCGCCTGTACCAGCCCTTCTGCCAGCCGGCGCTGTTTACCCTCGGCGATGCTCAGGTTGTGTAATTCCTGGTTTTGGCTCTCCAGTAAGATTTCGGCGCGCTTGCGCTCGGTCACATCTACCAGGCTAAGCACAACACCCAGAACGGACCCATCCGCCCCGAGTACCGGCTGGACTCGCCAGTTCCAATAGGTTACACCGCGCTCCGGAAATTCTGGAAACTCGAAAGGCTTCTCCATTACTGAATAAGGCTCACCGGTTTCAATCACGCGCTGGAAGATGGCCTGGTTCTCGGCATGCGGGTACAAGTCAAAGTGATTCTTGCCAGGAAAATAATCCGCCGGGTGCCCGCCGATCCTGGCATAGGCTTCATTCACCTGAATAAAATTGAGATCCTGGTCCATGTATGCAATCAGGATGTCGATGCTGTTGAATGCTCTTTGGATCAGTTCATTGGAATGGATAAGAGCTTGCTCGGCTCGCTTGCGTTCGGCGATATCCTGATTTCGTTCTCTGGCCTGGATAAACAGCGGGCGAAAGTGAAAATAGTAAAGCACAGGAGAAATAAATACGGTCATGATCGCAGCATCCAACAGGGTTTCAAGCCAGTACTGTGCTGGATTAATATAATAGATCAGGACCATTGCCAGGACTTCGGTAAAAAATATTCCTGCGATAAGAATTATCAGGAGGCGAAGTTGGGAGAACTGATATTTGTGGATCTTATTGCCACTGCCTGGGAGGGTACCGTGAGGATCAACCATTGCTAACCACTCCTCAACCGCAGCTTGTCGGGTTGGTAGCGATACGACATTGCTAGCTGTAATAATTAAGACGCAAAACGGGGCGCGGCGATACTAAAAACAACTGCTACTAGATTGCCGGATAGGGCGCGTACTCGCGCGACTAACCAATCGCTGCCGGTTTGTTTCTTGCTGGAAGGGCTCAACACTAACCTGATCTCCCCCAACTGGGGGAGATAAACACACCCCAGCCGAGGGATGCAGCCGGGTGGTGTTTGTTATAAAATAATTTCATGAAGCGTATCGCTCCAGCATATACGTGCTCATTCCATTTGATTTTCCAATTCGCCTTCTTTCGCAGTAGCATATCACTCCGATAACAGTTTTCATTCTACGAGATTGCCAGTCAGGAGTCGATCTTGAATAATGACGCAAAAATCGAGGGCAAGGGAGTGAAGCCTCACGCGGGAGGAGCTGCGTTCCGCGTATGGGCGCCCCATGCGCAGCGAGTATCTATCATTGGATCGTTCAATGACTGGAGCAGCGACAGTCATCCCATGCAAGCCGAGGAGAATGGCAACTGGTACGCCGACGTGGCTGAGGCGCGTGTTGGCGATCAGTACAAATACTTGCTGACCACAGCACAAGGCGAGTTCAAGCGTGGTGACCCGTATGCCCGCGAGGTGACCAACTCGGCCGGCAACGCTGTCATCCACGATCCGCACTTCGATTGGGGAGAAGATGACTGGCATCTCGCGCCGTGGAATGAGCTGGTCGTGTACGAACTGCACGTCGGCACATTCAACGACGATGAGAACACTGCCATGCCGGGCGGGTTTGCCTCGGTGGCGGCCCGCCTGGGACACTTGAAAAAGCTGGGCATCAATGCGATCCAGATCATGCCGGCGGCCGAGTTCGCGACAGACCGGTCGTGGGGGTACAACCCCGCCCATATCTTTGCGGTTGAGAGCGCCTACGGAGGGCCGGTGGCGTTCAAAAGCTTTGTCAAACGCACCCACGAGCAGGGCATCGCGGTGATCCTGGACGTCGTTTACAATCACCTTGGGCCGGGTGATCTCGACCTTTGGCAGTTTGACGGCTGGTCGGAGAACAATGGCGGCGGAATCTATTTTTACAACGACGATCGGGCGAACACACCGTGGGGAGACACCCGTCCCGATTACGGACGGGGTGAAGTGCGTCAATATTTACTCGATAACGCTGCTATGTGGCTTGAAGAGTACCGCGTCGACGGCATCCGCGTCGACGGCACTGTTTACATTCGCACCGCCCACGGCCCCGGCAGCGCTGATCTGCCCGATGGTTGGAGCCTGCTCCAGGCAATCAATACCCTGGTCGCTCAAAAATTCCCTGGCCGAATCACGATTGCTGAGGACCTGCAGAACAACGCGTGGCTCACCAAAGATGTGGGAGCCGGCGGCGCCGGGTTCGGTGCGCAGTGGGATTCCAATTTTGTTCACCCTATCCGTCAGGCAGTGATCACGCCCCAGGATGAACAGCGCTCGCTTGCCGCGATCCGCGACGCACTGTGTTATCGCTACAATGATGACGCCTTCGACCGGGTTATCTACAGCGAATCGCACGACGAGGTGGCGAATGGTAGGGCGCGCGTGCCGCAAGAGATCAACCCACAGGATCCGAAAGGCTGGTACTCCCAGAAACGTTCAACGCTGGCTGCTGCCATGGTGTTCACCGCGCCGGGCATCCCCATGCTCTTTCAGGGCCAGGAATTCCTCGAAGGAGGCTGGTTCAACGATACAATCCCTGTGGATTGGGACCAACGCGATGAGTTCCACGGCATCCTGCGGATGTACCGCGACCTTATCCGGCTGCGGCTCAACTACGACGGCTTGACTCGCGGTCTGTGCGGGCAATTCATCCAGGTATATCATTTGCACGACGAACGCAAAGTCATCGCCTATCACCGTTGGGATAAAGGCGGACCGGCGGACGACGTCGTGATCGTCGCCAACTTTTTCCGCGAGCCGCAGGATGGCTATGTCATCGGCTTCCCGGCTGCAGGCACGTGGAAGCTCCGTTTCAACGGCGATTGGCAGGGCTACAGCGATGCCTTCGGCGGTCATCCCGGCGCCGATGTGGTTGCCGAAGCGGGCGAATACGACGGTTTACCCTTCCACGCCACGCTTTCCATTGGTGCTTACACCGCGCTGATCTTTTCGCAGTGATTGGTTATAAGGATTGGTTATAAGGATTGGTTGTAGGACGAGGTACAGATGAATATTCTGCTTGTATACCCCGAATTTCCAGATACTTTTTGGAGCTTCAAGCACGCCTTGAAGTTTATCCGCAAGAAGGCCGCCTCGCCTCCATTGGGTTTGTTAACCGTGGCGGCGATGCTGCCTGCCGAATGGGAAAAACGGCTGGTTGACTTGAATGCAGCCGTGCTGACACCCAAAGACCTGGCCTGGGCTGACTATGTCTTTATCAGCGCCATGATCGTGCAGCGCGAGCAAGCGCGCTCAGTGATCGCTCGTTGTAAGCATGCGGGTAAAACGGTGGTGGCGGGGGGACCGCTTTTTACCATGGAGCATGAGCAATTCCCTGA
>JBGSTO010000272.1:0-2266 GCA_041736465.1 Anaerolineales bacterium
TCCGACTTGTGGTGTTCCGGGTCGGTTTGGGCGTCGACGATGATCAACGGTGCGCGGTTACGCACGGCGCGCGCCGGAAAACTGGCGCTGTTGGTGGGGTTGAAGATTTGAATGCGGGGATCGTGGTAGCCGTAGACGGCGCGTATTTGCAGCTGCCCGGTGTCGGGGGCTACCAGGTGAAGGCTGCCCTTCTCGGCGGCTGAGATGGCGCTCATGGCAGCATCCAGGATCTGGCTGAGCAGGTTGTCCAGCTCGAGGGTGCCGAGCAGGGCGGAGGTGGCTTTTTGCAGCGCAGCCAATTCCTGGGCGCGGTGCTGGGCGGTGGTCAAGGCACGGTTCTTGACAATTGCCAGCGCGACCTGGCTGGCAGCCTGCTCGCCCAGCAGGATCTCGCGTTCGGTGAAGGTGTGGTGCTGGCGGAAAGTCAGGATGGCGGCGCCCAGCTTCTGTTCATCGATCAGCAGCGGCAGGGCGAGCATCGAACGCGCTTGCAGAGGGACGGAGAGACGGCTGCTGACGTACGCCGAGGCCTTGACATCATCGATGACCAGGGCGCGACCAGATTTGAGCACCGAGGCGGTCAGGGGCAGGTCGCCAGGCTCGATGCGCAGCGAGCGCACCATCTGGCGCAGGTGCCCAAATGCGGCGACGGGCACAGGCAGGCTGCGGGTTTCATCCCACAAAGTGACCAGGACACTATCGGCGGAGAACATCTGCCCGAGGTGATCAGCAATGGTTTGCAGCATGGTATTGAGATCGTGCTGGCGCATGCCGGCGCGGGTGATCTCGTTGAGCAGTGTCAGGTAGCGTTCCCGCGTGCGCAGCTCAACCTCACGCCCCTCGGCATCTTCACGCTGCAGGCTTTGTTCAGCGATCAGGCGCATGTTCGAGAGAGCGATGGAGGTCTGGTTGGCGACGGCAGACAGGAATTCGAGCTCGGAGCGGCTGCCCAGGCGATCGCCCGGATCGGCTATGGTCAGGTCGCCGATCAGCTCGCCGCTGGCCCTTAAGGGCAGGGTGACGTGCTTCCAGGCCGGGTCTGGGAGCTCGATGGGGCGGGTGATGGACTGCTGAGCGCGGCTGTCCATCTGGAGCCTGGCAGCCTCGGCATGCACCCAGCGCAGCTGGGCATAGGCATATCCCAGCGTGTTTTGAACGGCATCGATGATGGTTTGGGTGATCTCACTCCCGGTACGGGCGGTAGAAAGACGGGCGCTGATCTGCAGCAAGGCTGCCTGCTGGGTTTCCTGCTGGCGGCTTTCCGCCAATCGTTCAGCCATTTCTCGCTGCAGATGGATCGCCTGGCGATAGGCAAACTCGATCACTAACACGGTAGAAAGTACACCCGCCAACCAGAATATGAGGTGCGCCAATGTGTACTGCTGGAATAAGTACAGCAGAACCACACCCAGGGTGAACGCAGCGATGGTGACGATGAGCGTTATCCATTTCAGCCGCTTGAGCGACCAGATCGAAGAAATGTCTTTCTTCAACTGATTCCCCCTGGACATGGATGGGAGGTGGCAAATGAAAGGATATCTGGTATGGTCAAGGCAAATGTTCGTCTGGATGAAGGTATCTGGATGATCTCAAAGTCAGGTGGATACCTTTAAAATGGTAAGCAGCGGCTGTGTGATGGATGTCACATAATAGTTTAATCGAAATTTCAAATCTATGCAGACAAGATTTGCGGTATGTGGAGCACTGATCCGATCACTGCTGCAGCGGCATGAACCCGCGACCCAAGATCTCGCGGGCGGGGGTGACGATTACAAAGGCCTGTGAATCTGTCTGGCGCACAACGGATTTCAAGTGCGGCACCTCGGTGACGGTCAGGGCGATCATGAGCACGCTGTGCGCTTTTCCGGTGAACATTCCGGTGCCCTGCATGGCAGTCACGCCGCGGCTCAGCTCTTTCAGGACGGCCTGGCTGACATCCTGGGGGCGATCGGTGATGATCAGCGCCAGGAGCTGCTGGCGCTGCCTGCCGATGCGGAACCAGGGACGGGCGCTGCTTCCCTTCTCGCCGTTCATCTGGGTGAGCGCCGGGTGGCGGTCCATGTCGCCAAAGCGGGGGAGGACCTCGCCGCTGGCCTGGTGCAAACCGACGGTCAGCAGAGCAATCAGAAACAGCATGGCATAGAATAACAGAGCGCCGCTAATCAGCACCTCGCCGCGCAGGCTGCCGATGGCAGCGCGTTCAAAGAAATCGCTCCAGTTGGCAGCCTGGTCGGGCAGCAGCCCAATGCGTACCAGCCAGGCGGAT
>JBGSTO010000290.1:0-24146 GCA_041736465.1 Anaerolineales bacterium
GTGGCAGAGGATGGAGATAGCGCCCTGGCCTTGATGGAAATAGAGACGCCGGCTTTGGTGCTGCTTGACCTCGTAATGCCCGGGATGAGCGGAGCCGATATGCTCGACCGGATGCGCGCCGATCCCCGCTGGCGGCAGGTTCCAGTGCTGATCTTGAGCAGCAAACTGCTCAGCCTTGAGGATGTCAAGCGGTTGGAGCATCACGCACGAGTTACCTTACAAAGTAAAGGAGTCTGGTCCGAGGCTGAAACCATATCTGCACTCAACCGAGCTTTATTCGGAACCGAGCTGCTCCCCGCTCACACCAGCGCTCTGGCCAAAAGAGCAATTGCTTACTTGCATCAGAATTTCTTTCGCCCTTTATCACGCTGGGAAATCGCCGAGGCCGTTGGCATCAGTGAAGACTATCTCACCCGTGTATTTAACCGCGAGTTGAACGTCTCCCCATGGGATTACCTCAACCGTTATCGAATACTTCAGGCGCAACACTTGCTGCGAAATACCACCTATCCGATCGGGGTCATCGCCCGGCAAGTCGGATTCAACGACGCAGCCTACTTCAGCAGGGTATTCAACAAAATCACTGGCATCTCACCCAATGAGTATAGAAGCAGCAGCCTGTGAGTTTGAGATATCCAATGCTCAATGGAGAACTTCTGAGTTAGGCCTTACATCTACCTTCCGTTTTTCCTAATTATCCTTCGATAGCACGCCGCGTACAAATTGAACGAGAGGCAAGGAGCAGATGATCCCCATGCCCAGAATCACAAGGATATCAACCAGGGCTAAAGGTGCGTCGGTTAGTACGGGCTGTATCAAGAAAAACATGATTAAGGCCACGAATAACATACTGGCTGCAAACAGCAGCCCTAACCCGCTAACATAGCCAAGGCTCGTACGCTTGAGCAGTAAGGCCCCTCCAATGATCCACAACACCGAGACGACCAAATCGGCGATCAACACCCCGGTTTCAGGCAGCGGTAGTGGTATTGCACCCGTAATTGCCTGGGCAATCATTCCGATTGCTCTGAACAGAAAAGCTGCACCAAATAAGAGCATAATCCATCCCGCGCTTCTGACTGGCACCGCCCCTTCCAGCCGTTCTCGCACAGCGTTCATGTCGACGCTGTGCAAGAGGTAATAGATGAGATAAACACTCAGCAGCACAATCACCAGGTATCCGAAAGTCAACCCACCCAACGGCACACCAAACAGGTATGCAATGTAGTTATAGACAGCATACAGCAACGCACCCGGCCAGAGAAGCAATCCAACAAGTCTGCCGCTGCGTGTAAGCCACATTGAACCAAGCAGAATGGGTAACCCAATAAAAAGGTTAACCACATCATTGGCGACAAAAGAATTACGCAGCTCTTCGGTCGGATAGATTCTGGCTTGATACAGCAGTCCTGCCAATGAAACCCCAGCCAGCAGTAAACCTACTCCCAGGGAGAATATGTAAGCTGCCTTGAGGCTGCGCGTGATAAGGATTCGAGCGCCGTTCATTTTTTTATCCTTGATTGTGCAGAATTTCTCGCAGCATAATCATAACAAAAATCGCCGGTGAAACCGGCGATTCTATGCCCCCAAGGGGACTCGAACCCCTGTTTTGGCCTTGAGAGGGCCGCGTCCTGGGCCACTAGACGATGGGGGCGGAAGCGAAGGAATTCTACCATGCACGCATAGGAACGTCAATAAAAACCGCATACACATACCATAAAAGCAGGGCTGCTCTGCTGCGACCAAGGGTATAATTAAGAGATACGCATACGCATGCCCGCGGGCAGCGCACAGCGGGATACCCCGACAATGCCCTCCCACTTATGTCTTTTCTTGTAACCATCCTCTTTCTCTTGCTAAACCTGTGGTTATTGAGCACGGTTGCCCTGCTGCTCCACAGGCTGAGCCCACGTACCGGCCTGACGCCCATGCTCATCTATCTGAGCAGCCTTACGATCTGGCTGCTGGTTCAATCCGCCGATTTTCTACAGACGCAGCACAATCCCGGCAATCTTGGTTTGCACATCAGTATCTTAACCTTCTTGCCAGTCATCCTGCTGGGGATTTTAACCATTTATATCTTCGATGGCACTACCAGGGCGCGGATTGTCATCGCCAGCCTGGCGGGGACGGGGATACTGGCTGCAGGCTATGTACTCATGCGCAACACAAGTATCGCCCTGCAGCCAGTGGAAATAAGCATCGGTTCCCTCCAGATCGGTGCAGCCGGAGACATTCTATCTTTTACCGCAATCATTGCTTTGGATTTCCTGGCGACGATACTCATTTATCAATTGGCATGCAATTTTCTGCACCGCACACCCAGCGTGCTGGCTGGAATGGCTGCATTGCTAATACCTGTCATGGGCGATACGCTCCTATCGGCCCTGCTGTTCAACCATTTTGCACTTCACCTGGGAGATAACCTGGTAATCCGCTCGCTGCTGGTTGCTGCCCTGCTGCCCCTGCTGGCAATTTACCTGCGCTTTATCTCCACTCAGTACAGCAGCCATTCTGCCGCAATCTCCCGTCCAACTTTCGATATCTTCAGCACATCATCTCAAATCGAGGCCCGAGCGCATTTCCATTACAATCTCCTGCGCACATTGAGCCAGGTAAACCGTATGATCCTGGATACTGCGGATCCCTTGCAGCTTCTCCGGCAGGCCACCCAACTGCTTGTGATGAACAGAAACCACCAATTAGTGTGGGTAGGGCTGCTTGATCCCGGCAAGAACAGCATCGGCATCTATGCCTGGGCAGGTCAGGTCAGTAAAAGTTTGCGCCAGGCGAGCATCGATTTTCAAAGCAATGATGGCTCTCCTTACTGGCAGGCAATTCAAACGGCATCGTCGTATGTAATTCCCGATCTGCGTGATAAATCCGGGCAAGAAAACTGGCATCATCCCATCATTCAAGAAAACAGCTACCGTTCCATGGGTTGTTTTCCGATGCGCCAGTCTGGGCAGGTAATCGGCTTGCTGAATGTCTACTCCCACCTGAATAATGCCTTCGACCCGGAAGAAATAGACCTGCTCCAAGAACTGGCAGACAACCTGGCTTTTGCTTTGATCAATATCGAAGCCCGCCAGCAGCAAGCTGTGCTGCATGCCGGCGCCGAAACCATGGAAGACGGTTTGTTGATCATGGATGACGAGGGGAAAATCCTGTATGCAAACCCATCTGTTGCGATAACAATTGGAAAACCGCATTCCGATCTGATAGGATCCAATTTTCGCCAATTTATACCCAACCAATCGGGCCTGGAGGAAATCGAGGGTTACTACCAGGTGCTTATGCAGCAAGGCAAAGCCAATTTCGACTATGAGTATCTCACCCCCGAACACGGATTGCTCGCCTACTCGATCTCTACTCACCTGGTTCATCATGGAGAGAACACCCTGGTGGTTGTCAACCTGCGCGATGTCAGCCGCCGGCGTCAGTATGAGCGGCAGCTCGTCACCTTGAACCAGTTTCTGACCGATATGGTACAGGCGCAGGAAATTCCTGTGCTCATGGAAAAACTGTTCACCGCCAGCGAGGAACTGCTGCAGGCAGACGCCAGCGCCATGTATATTGCCGACGAGGACCAGCTGCGAATTGTTGAATATTACTCTCACAACCTTCCAGATAGTTTCGTAGAATTCATTCGCGATGATATCCGCGGGCTTCCTGGTCAGCAAGTGCTCAAAACCAACCAGCCGGTTCTGATCTCAGACACCAGTTCAGATGCGGCCTTTAGCCCACGTGTTCGTGTCGCCGCCGAGCATGGGTTGATGGCATTGATGATTCTGCCCATCAATTTCCAGGAAACAGCCATCGGTACGCTAGTCATGTACTTTCATTCGCCGCGCCAATTCCAACAGCAAGAGCTGCAGTTAGGAATGACTCTTGCGCGTGCCTTAGGTATATTGACGCAAAACCTGCGCTTGTTTGCCGCCGAACACCACCAGCGCCAATTCGCCGAAGCGTTGGCGCAGGCAGCCACTGCCGTCAACAGCAGCCTGGAACTCGAGCATGTCTTAGACCGAATTCTTGACCAGGCGCTGCGGGTGGTGCACTGCCGCTCGGTCAACTTGATGCTCATCGAGGGCGATCATGCCCGCGTGGTGCGCATGCTGGATACAACCAACCCCAATGCAGTCGAACGCACGTCCAATGTGACTGTCGCACTTAGCATGCCCACATTAAGAGAGATGATCGACACTGGTCAACCATTGATCATCCCCGATACTACCTCGTCGAGTCTATGGCGCAACCTGAGCACCACCAGTTGGGTGCGTTCCTATGCCGCTGCGCCGCTGCACGTACGCGATCAAATCATTGGCTTTCTCAGCATGAACAGCGATGAGGCGAATTTCTTCAGCGGCGAAATTCGCCCGAGGTTGGAAGCTTTTGCTGCGACGGTTGCCAGCGCCCTGCAGAACGCCCGCCTGTATGCAGAGCTGCGCCAGTATTCTCAGGAGCTGGAAGATCGTGTCCACGGGCGCACCGCTGAGCTTGCCGACGCAAAAGAGCGTATCGAGAGCATTCTGGTTTCTGTGCCCGATGCGGTTTTCGTACTGAACAGCGAAGACAAGCTTGTGCAGTGCAATCCCGCAGCAGAGAATCTGATTGCAGCGGCTGAGCGTACACACATCGATTTGTTCTCCCGCGAATTCCTCACCGGGCTACGGCTTGGCTCATTACGAGAAGAGCGCGCCATCCTGGAAGTCGGCGAACGTGCTTACCAGGCAGTGGCCTCTGGCTTACCAGGTCAGGAGACTTCTTCTGAGCTGGTGGTCGTGCTTAGAGATGTTACCCGCTTCCGTGAAATCGATCAAATGAAAACCCGCTTCGTCTCAGATGTTTCACACGAGCTGCGTACCCCGTTGACCAACCTGGCCCTGTATATCGATTTGCTCGCTAATGTATCCGATCCGGCGCGCGGGTATACCTATAAAGAAGCCCTGCGCCGGGAGACGCAACGCCTGACGCACTTGATCGAAGACCTGCTGACCATCTCGCGGCTGGAAGCAGACAAAATGGATATTGAGATGCAACCGGTGGATGCCGGATTTCTGGTTGCCAACCTGGTTGAAGACAGAGCCCCAATGGCTGCCAGCCAATCGCTTGATCTCAGCCATTCATGCTACCAGAACACACCAGATGTCTGGGCAGATCCGCGACTCTTAACGCAGGTGGTCTCAAACCTGTTGACCAATGCGCTCAACTATACTCAGCCGGGTGGGAAAATTCATATCCGGGTGAGCCATGAACCGCAGGATCATAACAACTGGGTGACCATCCAGGTGATCGACACCGGTGTAGGCATCCCGCCTGACGAAACCCCCAACCTCTTCACCCGTTTTTTCCGCGGCTCTGCCAGCGAGATGACCGGCGCTCCCGGCACGGGCCTGGGCCTGGCAATCTCAAAAGAATTGAGCGAACGTATGGGTGGTCACATTACAATGCAGAGCGAACCGGGTAAAGGCAGTACCTTCTCGGTCTGGCTGCGCGCCGTGCTATAATCGCCTGCACTGACTGGGTTTCTTCAGTTGCCAAAGGAGAAACAATGTACGATAAAGATCGCCTGGAAGCTTTAAAACATGAACTGGAGAGGTGGGAAGAGACCCATCTGCAGCAGAGCAGCGCGCGCCTGCCAGAGCGCAAAGAAGAATTCATTACCACATCATCTGATCCGGTGGAGCGTCTCTATACCCCACTGGATGTCGCCGGGCTGGATTACCAGCGCGATCTGGGTCTGCCCGGCGTTTACCCATATACGCGCGGTATCCATCCAACCATGTACCGCAGCCGTTTGTGGACAATGCGTATGTTTGCCGGGTTTGGCACTGCAGAAGAGACCAATGCGCGTTTCAGATATCTGCTGGAGCAGGGACAAACCGGCCTTTCCATTGCTTTTGATCTGCCCACGCTGATGGGATACGACACCGATGCCCCTGAGGCGTTGGGTGAATTTGGCAAATGCGGTGTGGCAGTATCTTCGCTGAAAGATATGGAGCTCTTGCTGGAGAACATCCCACTGGACAAAGTCTCCTCCAGCATGACGATCAATTCTCCAGCGTCAGTGATCTGGGCGATGTATATCGCCACCGCAGAAAAACAGGGTGTGCGTCCCGACCAACTGCGGGGTACAACTCAGAACGATATTCTCAAAGAGTACATCGCTCAAAAAGAGTATATCTTCCCCCCAGAACCCTCCATGCGCCTGGTAGTCGATACCATCGAGTATGGCGCACAGGTTGTGCCCCAGTGGAATCCAATCAGCATCTCCGGCTATCACATCCGCGAAGCCGGCGCAACAGCAGCCCAAGAGCTGGCTTTCACACTGGCAGATGGTCTGGAATACGTTCGATGGGGGCTGGCGCGCGGCCTGGATATCGACGATTTTGCACCCCGGCTGTCGTTCTTTTTCAATGCACACAATGATTTCTTCGAAGAGATCGCCAAATACCGGGCAGCCCGCCGTATTTGGGCGCGTGAGATGCGCGAAACCTTCGGCGCCAGGCAAGAACGTTCCTGGTTAATGCGCTTTCATACCCAAACCGCAGGAGTTTCTTTGACTGCTCAACAGCCGGAGAACAACATCGTCCGGGTAGCCATCCAGGCTCTGGCAGCCGTCTTGGGTGGGACACAATCACTGCACACCAACAGTATGGATGAGGCCCTGGCCCTCCCCTCCGAGCATGCCGTCACGGTTGCCCTGCGCACCCAGCAGATCATTGCCGAAGAATCGGGCGTTGTCAATACAATCGACCCCCTCAGCGGTTCATTCTTTGTAGAAGCCATCACCAACCGGATCGAAGCCCAGGCGTATGACTACTTCCGGCGCATCGACGCGTTGGGAGGCGTGCTGCCCGCTATCGATAAGGGTTTCTTCCAAAGCGAAATATCTGATGCAGCCTATCGCTACCAGTTGGAGATCGATCAAAATATCCGTGGTATTGTAGGCGTAAATAAATTTCAAGACCAAAAACCCATTTCCATCCCGATTCTGGGGATGGATCCCCACGGGCATCACCGCCAGGTAAATCGATTAGCGCAGGTCAGGCAGGAGCGCGATCCAGGACGGGTGGGCCAGGCCCTGGACCGGCTGCGCATTGCCTGCCAGGGGACTGAGAACACCATGCCGCATATTCTGGAGGCGGTACACGCCTATGCAACCCTGGGAGAGATCGTTGGCGTGATGCGCGATGTATTCGGTACATATGAAGAACCAACCTGGATTTAGTTCTTGAGCTAAACCAGAAAATTATTTTCAATTTACTTGGAGGCACAAAGTGGCAAACATAAAGAAAACCAAAGGCGTTATCGGTATCCTGACTGGCGGTGGCGACGTACCAGGCTTGAATCCTGCCATCCGGGCAGTCACTTTTCGCGCTTTGCGCGAAGGCTATCAGGTCATTGGTCTGCGCCGCGGCTGGGGTGGTGTCTTGGAGATGCATCGTGATCCCAACGCAGATAACAGCGAACACTACCAGATACTCACCGAGGAAATTGTCAATCGCGCTGGACGAACAGGCGGTACCTTTCTGCACACATCGCGTACACGCCCCAGCCACGTCAGGAAGAACGATGTCCCGCAAGAACTCAAAGAGACGTATAACCAGGAAGTAAACGACCTTACCCCTGAGATACTCAAAAACCTGGATTATCTGGGGATTGACTACCTGATCCCTATTGGCGGCGACGACACTTTAAGTTATGGTGTGCGCCTGTTTCAAGAGGGTGTAAAGGTAGTTGCCATCCCAAAAACCATGGATAACGATGTTCCTGGAACCGATTACTGCATTGGCTTCAGCACTTGCGTTACCCGCACCATCCAGATGACCAACAGCCTGCGCACATCTGCTGGCTCCCACGAGCGTATCCTGGTGCTTGAGGTCTTTGGACGATATGCCGGATTTACCGCTCTGCTACCCACCATGGCTGGCGCGGCACATCGCTGTGTCATTCCAGAATACCAGTTCAACATCGAACGCTTGACCGAGCTGCTGGTATTCGACCGGAAAAACAATCCCAGCCGCTACTCGGTCGTCCTGGTGTCGGAAGGCGCTACGTACGCAGGCGGTGATATGGTCTTCCAGGATCACTCCACCGATGCCTATGGGCACGCCAAGCTTGGCGGCATAGGCGATCTGGTTTCTGCGCAAATCAGGGAAATCTCCGCCCGGTATAACAACGGCAGGAGTGTAAATGTCATCAATCAGAAGTTGGGTTACATGGTTCGTGGAGGCGACCCCGACGCGATCGACTCGATCGTTCCCATGGCATATGGCAACCTGGCCCTGGACCTGATCTTAAGCCGCGTTCACGGACGCCTGGTCGTACTGAAGAATGGGCGCTACGACAACATGCCCATCGATGTCGTCACCAGCACAAAGAAGCTGGTAAATGTCAGCAGATTCTACAATACCGACCGTTTGCGACCGAAATACGAAAGCTTTGAGATGATGCCATTGTTCATCATGACCAGTGAATAAAAAAAAGGGCGGGCACACGAATGCCCGCCCTTTTTTATTGAAACAACAGCGGCTCGAACCTTACGTTTTCTGCCCCCACAAGCAGCTTGAGCCGGCTCAGCAATTCTGGACAGGCGCCGGTGGTAAAGTTGGGAAACTCCACCAGGTAGCCTCTGCCGCGTTCATACACCTGGAAGGCGAAACGGTCATTACCCGGGTAGCTCATGATCGTACCGTGGATGCGGCGCAGCCGCAAGACATCGCGTGTCTTATCCGAGCTGGCGCGCAGCACCACCGTAATCATGTGCACCTGATCCCGCGAAGGCGCTGCCAGGGGAGACACCAGGTAAGGCGGCACAAGGCTCGACGTTTGTCCGGGAAGCTCTGCGGCTGCAGGCTTCACCAAGTCCACCTGGGGTAATCCCTGACCGGCTGGTGTGAGCACAGGATGAGCACCCTCGTCCACCATTTCCGGCGTTGGCGGCACCGGTTGGGCAAGTTTCGAACGAGGGCTTCCAGAGTTTGCTGTGCCGTCTGCATCCCCGGCAGGTAATTCTTCGACAGGCGCCGCAGTGCCAGCCTTGACAGCCGAATCGGAAACATACACTTTTCCGGCTTCGAAAATCTGCACCGCCATCACTCCCAGCCCAAGCGCCTCGGCATCTGCCAGTCCCCATCCCGGCGGGAATAAATCCGGTTCAGGTGGGAAATCATCATCCATAAGCGGTGCAGCAGGCTCTATCAAGCCAACCTGTGAGATAGAGTTGTTTTCCACCGCTTCTGATTCTGCTTGTGTTTCCTGTACCAATGCATCGCCGGTTGGCTCTCCAGAAACGACCATTCCCTCACTCTGCTCCCGCACAGCAGGTGCTTGCACAACCGGTACTTGCTGCGCCGGTGCTTGCACCGGCACTGCCTTTTGATCAACCCCCACCTCTACCTCAGGCTCGCTCTCTTCCCAGGTGTATTCAAACGGCGGCGACCAGGCTGGCTCAGCCGTTGAATAGGTCATCGTGAAATCGGTGGTGATTGTATCCACCAATATTTTCGGTTCCCCACCCTGCGCGTCCACTTTCCCAGAGACCAGAATGATCTTCTCAACCTCGAGCATCTGAGCATATTTCGCCCAGGTTCGTGGGAAAAGCACCAGCTCTATCGTTCCCTGGATATCTTCTATGCCTACAAATGCCATAGACTTGCCGGCTTTTGTCTGGTGATGGCGAATACGCACCACAAGTCCAGCTACACGAACCTGATCGTTGTGCGCGGCCTCAGCAAGCTGCCCGGAAAAATGGGTCACGGCTTCGGTCAATTCCTGCATCACAGGGCTGAGCGGGTGGTCAGACACATACAGGCCGATCAACTCGCGCTCCCAGTGGAGAATCTCCCGGCGGTTTATCTCGCGTACCGGGTCTGCGAGCTGTATTTGTTCGGTGACACCGGTGTGCACGCCAAACAAGCTAATTTGCCCCACCTCGGCAGCCTTGAAATGCGAGCTGCTCAGCGCCAGGATGCGGTCAACGCCGTCAATCAATGCAGTTCGAGAGCCAAACTGGTCCAGAGCGCCCACCCGAATCAGGCTTTCTAGCGCACGGCGTCCAACTTGCCTCAAATCCACCCGGTGGGCGAAATCGTTCAGGTCTTTAAACAGGCCTGTTTCGCGTGCTTTGATAATCGCCTCGACCGGGCCGTGCCCAACATTCTTAATCGCACCCATACCAAAACGGATCGCCGCATCTCCGGCACCATTGCCCCCCTGGCGGTCTTCAATGCTGAAGTCCCAGCCGCTCGCATTGACGTTCGGGGGCTCAACCTGAATACCCATTCGCCGGCAGTCAGCAACGTAGAGGGCGACCTTGGCGGTTTCATTGGCTGACACCGAAAGCAGCGCAGTCATGTATTCAACCGGATAGTGAGTCTTTAGATATGCTGTCTGTACAGCAATCACCCCATAATCGGCAGCATGGGATTTATTAAATCCATACCTGGCAAATTCTTCCCAATCGTCGAAGATCGCGCCTGCAGTCTCCTCGGTGATTCCATTATGGACTGCGCCAGATACAAATTTTTCCCGGTGTTTGAGTAGTTTTTCTTTGATCTTTTTGGATACTGCCTTGCGCAGATCATCGGCTTCTGGTGCAGTATAGCCCCCCAGCTGCATCACCGCAAACATCAACTGCTCTTGATACACCGGGTATCCGTAGGTTTCCTTAAATATTGACTCCAACGCAGGATGGCGATAAGTTACCTCTTCCTCGCCGTGCATGCGCTTGATGTAGCCCGGGATGAAGTCCATCGGTCCTGGACGGAACAAAGCTACCATTGCGATCACATTGGCCAATTCCTTGGGTTTCATTTCCATCAGCCAACGACGCATCCCGGAACCTTCAACCTGGAACACCCCGGCAGTCTCACCGCGCCCGAGAAGTTCGTAAGTGGCGGCATCAGTGACCGGAATATTCGAGAGATCCAGGTTAACGGCATGTCTGGCACGGATCAAGGCACAGGCGCGGGACATGATGGTCAGGGTTGCTAGGCCCAAGAAGTCAACCTTGAGCAGACCCAACGAATCCAGCACGGACATCTCGAATTGAGTAACGGTTTTAACGGGGTTGTCTTCAGCCGCATTACCCGTGGGCCGGTGCAGAGGGATATATTCGATGATGGGTTTATCAGTGATGATCACTCCGGCAGCATGTGTGCCGGCGTTACGAACGACCCCTTCCATCTCCGCGGCAGTATCGATCAGCTCCCGCAGGTAAGCTTCTTTCTCATACGTCGCCCGGAATTCTGGTATTTCCTCCAGCGCTGTCCTCAGTGTCGTAGGTTTGCCGGGGATATTCGGCACCATCTTTGCCACTCGGTCCACCTCAGTCAGGGGGATATCCATAACCCGCCCTACATCCCGGAGAGCTGCGCGAGCGCCCAGTGTGCCGAAGGTGATGATCTGCGCAACCCGATCGTCACCATACTTCTGCACCGTATAAGCCAGCATCTCCGCACGCCGGTCATCCTGAAAATCCAGATCAATATCCGGCATTGAGATGCGTCCTGGGTTCAAAAAGCGTTCGAAGAGCAGTCCATGTTCGATTGGGTCTACCAGGGTGATATCCAGGGTATAGGCGACGATAGAGCCGGCTGCAGAGCCGCGCGCGTTATACCAAACATCCTGCACCTGGGCATACCGGCACAAATCCCAAACGATAAGAAAATAGGTGTCGAAGCCCATGCGATGGATGATGCCTAGCTCATATTCCAACCGGTCGCGGATAACCTGATCGGAAGCTCGTGCTCCATAACGCCGTTCCAGGCCTTGTTCACACAAGTAGCGCAGGTATGAGTCTGCTGTGTAGCCTTCGGGAACGTCGAAGTAAGGCAGATGATAGCCCTTAAAGCTCAGGTCTACATTGCAGCGCTCGGCAATCAACAGGGTATTATTGAGCGCTCCGGGCACATCCCTGAAGATCGCCGCCATCTCCTCTGGACTGCGCAGATAGTATGTGTCCGAGGTCATCCGCATCCGGTTTGGGTCTGTAAGCACACAACCGGTTTGGATTGCCAGCATGATATCCTGAAGACGGGCATCGCCGCGATCCACATAATGAACGTCATTGGTGGCAACAAATTGAGCTTCATAGCGCCTGCCGAGAGCGATTAAGTTCTTGTTGATGCTCTCCAGCTCTGGTATGTCATGCGATTGCAGTTCGAGAAAAAACCGGTCCGCCCCAAAAACTTCATAATACCAATCCAGTTGCTTGCGTGCAGCTTCCAAATTCCCCTGGGAAATCAACCGGGGCACCTCTGCAGACATACAGCCCGAGGTACAGATGATTCCTTCAGCGTGCTGCGCCAAAAAATCGTGGTCAACACGGGGGTAATAATAGAAACCATCGATTTGCGCCGCGCTGGCAATTTGCAGTAGATTCTTGTACCCGGTTTCGTTCTCAGCAAGCAGCAGCAGGTGGGTGGACTTTTTGTCCAGTTGTACTTCCCGGTCCCTCATTCCGCGTGCCGCCAGGTATGCCTCAACTCCAATAACAGGTTTTATGCCTGCAGAGACAGCGGCGTTGTAGAAATCGATCACCCCAAACATCGTGCCATGATCCGTGAGCCCAACTGCCGGCATTTTCATCTCAACGGCGCGCTTAATCAGCTTCTTTATATTACTGAAGCCATCCAGTAAGGAGTATTCTGAGTGAACATGCAGATGGGCAAATGACATAAATGCTTAATTTCTTTTCATTTCGTCGGCTCAATGGATTGGCAATGAAATTATAGCACGGCAGTTCGATCAAAATAGATAAGAAGGCTTAAAATTACCGCCGTTCTTAGAGTCTTAAGGCGAATAGGCCTCGCTGCCGTGCTGCGGTTCACTCAAACCGCTGGCTTCCAGGCGGCCCATCCCATGCTATAATCGCCCCAAAGAGGTAGGATCTATGCTGAAACGAATTGTCCAGATTTTTGGGGGCGACCCAATCAAACGCGCCCTGGAGAAATTTCATCCCATTATTGCGCAAGTGGGAGAGTTGGAATCGAGCTTTGAGCAGCTGAGCGATGAGGCCCTGCGCGCCAAAACCGACGAGTTCCGGCGCCGGTTTGCTCAGGGAGAGAGCTTAGACGAACTGCTTCCAGAAGCTTTTGCAGCTGTGCGGGAGGCCAGTAAGCGTACGATCGGCCTGCGCCATTACGATGTCCAGATTATCGGTGGAGGCGTACTTCATCAGGGCAAAATAGCTGAGATGCGCACAGGCGAGGGCAAAACCCTGGTCGCCACGCTGCCAGTGTATCTTAATTCCCTGACCGGCAAAGGCGTACACCTCATCACAGTCAACGATTACCTGGCACGACGTGATGCCCGCTGGATGGCGCCGATCTACAACGCACTTGGGTTAAGTGTGGGTGTCCTGCAGATGGCAGCCCGCACCGAAAATGGGAAAAAAGCGTTCCTGGTCGATTTGGAGCGTGAATCCCCGCACGAGGACCAGCACCAGCTGCGCATGGTGCCCCGCCAGCAAGCCTACGCCGCCGATGTCACCTATGGCACCAACAGCGAATTCGGATTTGATTACCTGCGCGATAACATGACCATGCGCATGTCCGAACGCGTCCAGCGCGGTCATCATTACGCCATCGTCGACGAAGTTGATAATGTACTCATCGATGAAGCCCGCACACCGCTCATCATCTCTGGCCCGGCTCAGGATGAGGCCGAGTGGTATAACCGCATGGCGCAAATCGTTCGCCAGCTCCGCCCGGAACACTACGAGGCCAATGAGAAGAACCGCTCGGTAAGCCTGACCGAAATTGGCGAAGCATATATCGAAGACCTGTTGGGAATGGCGCTGCGCGATCCCGATCGCCCCGAAGATGTGACACTCGAACAGGCACGGATGATGGGGTACATCGAGCAGGCAATGCGGGCGCAGTACCTTTATCGCCGCAATAAAGACTACCTTGTTCAGTCGGGTAAAGTGGTCATCGTGGACGAGTTCACCGGTCGCCTGATGCCAGGCAGGCGCTGGTCTGACGGCTTGCACCAGGCAGTAGAAGCTAAAGAAGGCGTGCGCGTACAGCCGGAAAATGTTACCTACGCCACCATCACCCTCCAGAATTATTTCCGCATGTACGAAAAACTAGCCGGCATGACCGGCACGGCCCTTACGGAAGCCGAAGAATTCGATAAGATCTATAAGCTGGAGGTCTTACCCATCCCCACAAATCTAGAATACCAGGCCAGCCAAACGGATTCGGGTCTGGTTGAGGCAGAAGCCAAAGACGAATTTGGTTATAAGTACACGTATTACACCCGCCGGGATGATGCCGAGAGAGAGCCGGTCTACTGGCGGCGCAAAGATTACCCGGATATCGTATACCGCACACAAGAGACCAAGCTGCGTTCGGTAACCCGCGAGATCCTGCAGTATCATGGTTTGGGTCGCCCAATGCTGGTGGGAACCACCTCGGTAGAGCTGTCCGAGAATGTATCCAACCGCCTGCGAGCCGAACCGCTGCGCCGTCTGGCGCAGGTTCTCCTCTTGCGCCACAATTGGTTTATTCGCAATAATCGGGATGAAGATGGGCGGCAAGTTGATGAACTCCTGTACTTAAACGAGCCGCTGGAAACCCTGGATATCGCCGCCATGCGCAAACTGGCGCGTGAGCTGGATATTTCTTTCAACCCGGAAGAGGCCAGCAACATTCAATCACTGCTCAGTATCCTGAGCTTGAGTCCGGCAGATGCTGAACGCTTGGTGGCTGCACTCCAGGGCGGAATCCCGCACGAGGTGCTGAACGCCCGCAAACACACCGAGGAAAGCCAGATCATCGCCGGAGCCGGCGCTTTCGGAGCAGTCACTATTGCAACCAACATGGCAGGACGTGGGGTGGATATTCGCCTGGGCGGAGAGTTGGCCGAAGAAGTGCTCTCTGCGATCAACCGGGTGCTGCGCCGCGCCGGTTATGAAGACCCCTATGATATGTCCATGCAAGAACGCTGGCAGGCGCTGCAAAGCGTGCCTCGCGACCAGTACGGTATCTATGAGTCAGAAGTCGATTACTTCTTTCAGTATATTGCCGACATGGAGCGCGTGCGCAGCTTAGGGGGCCTGCACGTTATCGGGTCAGAGCGGCATGAAGCCCGGCGGATCGACAACCAGCTGCGCGGTCGTGCTGCACGCCAGGGCGATCCAGGGTCGTCCCGCTTCTATCTATCTATGGAAGATGAATTGATGCGCCTGTTCGGAGGCCAGCAGGCTGATTCCCTGATGCAGCGCATGAAGATCGATGACGCCATGCCCCTGGAGGTCGGTCTGGTAAGCCGGCTGGTAGAGCAATCGCAATCCCGCGTAGAGGGCGCAAATTTCGACGTTCGCAAGCATCTTCTCGAGTACGACGACGTACTCAATACGCAGCGCGCCAAGATCTATACCCAACGCGATCGCATCTTCAAAAAAGAAGACTTAACCGAGGATGTCCAGGAGATGCTGCGCGCCGAGATCTCTCGTCATATCCCGCAGGCAATGCAGAGTGACGAGGGACCCTGGAAATTGATTGCCTGGCTGGATCAAATTCAACCTACGCTTCAGTTGGGCAGCCAGTTGTATCCTTCCTTCAGCTTCAAGCTCCTGGGCGACCATATCATCGAGACAGTTGCCAAATCTGGCGGAGACGGGGCGGGCGGAGTTGACCCACAACGCGCCCTGGATGCCCTGCTAAATGTCGCCGCCGAGTCCATGGATGCAGAACACCAACACCTGTCCGCAGCAGTCCAGGAGCTGGTGGACCAATCTCAGGATCGTCTGGATGAGCTGGTTCGTGAACGGAATGATGCTTTGGATACATTCTTCGAAGGGCTCGAACTGGCTGACGAGACCGATACGCCTCGCGCATCGCGCCCGCCTCGCGAACTATTGGATGAGCTGCAAAACTCAGTCCGTTTGCCCATTCGACTTAGCTCCGAGGAACAGCGCCTGCTGCGCACTGAACCTGGCAGCCTTGTGGAGCCGATTAAACAGCAGCTTGAAACCTACCTGAGCGTTCAAATCATTACCAGGCTGGTGGGAGCTATCGAACGCCGTATGGAAGACAGCCTCGGGCTTTCGCCAGCAAACGATCTCGCGGCGCTGGACTGGGATGAGATCGCCGATCAAGTGATGACCGCACTGAACACCACTTTCGACCGCCGCCACGAACGGCTGCTGGGTGAGAGCGGATCAATCCGGCGCGACCTCGCCGCAGTCCTTAATCGCGCCGAAGGTCGCTTGAGCAGCAGCGATCTGTACCAGCTGCTTATCATGATGACCCAAGGGGCGAAAACGACCTTCGATCGCAAGACCCATCGCCGCGTCCAGGAACGCACCACCCGCCTGGTATACTCCTACTACGCTGCTACCTTCCTGGAGGGTAAAGACAGTGAGGCGATTACCCAATCTGTCCAGGAACATTTGCTCGGTGCACAGCAGAGATTGCAGCGCAGTTGGGGCGTCATTGAATTCAGCCGCCTGGCAAGCTCTACCCTGGGCGATGTGGACATCCAACTGCAATCTGCTCTTCAGGCTCGCCTGGGAAATGAGCAAATTGCCCAGATGCAATCTCAAGCGCTCAACACGCTGGACAACCAGACGGTTTCTACGATCGTGGATGTATTCGGACAGCGTACCATTACCGAAGTCTACCGCCAGCTCCTGCTCAGCGTGATCACAGAGCTTTGGGTTGATTACCTGACCCAAATGGAAGCTCTGCGCGTTTCTATCGGGCTAGAAGCTTATGCCCAGCGCGATCCGCTGGTGCAGTACAAAAATCGAGCTTCAGCCTTGTTTGCAGATTTACTCGCAAACATGCGCACCGGCGTAGTTACACGGATGTTCACTTACCGGCCGCGCGATGTAAGCACTGCACAGATGGCTGCCCGCGCCGATGACCAACAAGACGAAATTGTTGAAGACGAATCGGCTGCAGATGAGCAACCAGCCGAAACCCAATCCAACCTCACCCCCAGCCAGCCGGAAAATAGTGACCAGGCAGAAAAGGGTAAACGCCGGCGCAGGCGTCGGAGATAATCCATGAATCATCTTGAGGGTCATGCGGGCGCGTTCACAGAAATGTACCGTGCCCTTCCAAAGATAGAACTTCATCGCCACCTGGAAGGGTCGCTGCGCTTTGAGACCTTGCGTGAATTGGCCCGGGTGCACGGTCTGAACCTGCCCCCCACTGCCCAACTGCGCGAGATGGTACAAATTGGCCCGAACGAACCGCTGACCTTCGGAAATTTCCTGTCAAAATTTTCCACTCTGCGCCTCTTCTACCGTTCCCCGGAGATTATCAGTCGTATCACCCAGGAGGCCATTGCTGATGCAGCCGCGGACAATGTGCGTTATCTGGAGCTGCGGTTCACCCCGGCAGCATTGAGCAAAGTACAAGATTTTCCCCTGGCGGAGGTGATGGATTGGGTGATTGAAGGCGCCAGATTGGGTGAGAAAGATTATGGTGTCACCACACGTTTAATTGCCAGCATCAATCGCCACGAGAGCGTTGCACTTGCCGCTCAAGTCGCCTACCTGGCGCAAGAACGCATCTCCCAAGGGATCGTTGGACTGGATCTGGCGGGCAACGAAGCCGACTTTCACGCAGAATCGTTTGCCAAACTATTCCAGTCTGCCAGCGAAAAAGGGCTGCACATTACTGCCCATGCCGGTGAATGGGGACCGGGAGAAAACGTTCACCACGCGATTGAGCGCTTGCGCGCCGAGCGAATTGGACACGGCATCCGCGTCTTAGAGAGTCAGTCCGCGGTGGATCTGGCTCACCGTTCAGGCGTTGCTTTCGAGGTTTGTGTAACCAGCAATTATCAATCCGGCACTGTGCCCAACCTCTCGGATCACCCCTTGTCCAAAATGCTCGCCCACGGCTTGAATGTAACCATTAATACCGATGACCCCAGCATCTCTCAAATTACACTGGGCGGAGAGTACCAGTTGGTGAGTCAGGAGCTGGGGATTGAGTTGGTAGATTTAAAAGCACGCATCCTGGCGGCTGCGCGGGCTGCATTTCTAAGTGAAACAGAGAGAAACCGGCTGGTCAAACGAATCAGCCAGGATTTCGATACAGTGGTGGCGGCGCACTCATCTGCCTGAAAGCTGCTTAGCCTGCACCCGCTTGTTTTTCCCACTCACCGATTGCTGCACGAATGAAATCGCGAATCTCTTTTTCAGGCACCTCATCGATGCTGTTATAACGATTCAATCCAACCTGTACGATCAGGCCATGCTGAGGGTGTTCCTGCAGGCGGATACCGCGGGCTGATAGGGTCGATTCTTCCAGCTTTTCCTGTAAAATCGCATCGATTTGCGCAGCCAGGCTTTGGACCGGCTGAGGTTTACGCACTTCGCTTGTGAGAGCACGCGTAAATACAGCCAGTGGGTTCAGACTTGCCGAACGTTCTCTCTCCGCACTTGAATCGAGAATTGCTTTGGCAGCCGGTGATCGCGAGGTTGCCGGTTGAGCAGTGCTCGCACTCTGCCCGGCTTGCGTAGGTTTTTCCTCGATACCTGCCTGGTGAAGCTTGCCCGCGTTCAGCCAATTTTCCAGCATCTCCAACCGGTGCGCCAGTTCTTCGCGACTGGTAGGCGTGAGGTCTGACTGGGAGGTTAGCGTTTTCCCGTTAACTTGCACCGAAATCGAACCGGATTCAAGACTGCGCCAGATCGTCAATATACGTTCGCCGTTGGGCTGCGAGTCGGGTTTCTTATTTGCCTGGGGCACCCCTGGACTGGAGCGCAGCAGAGACAGTCCAAACCCCAAACCAGCTCCAATCAGCAGCATGACTGCGCTGATGAACACAAGCGTTGAGATATCCATCATCTCCACCTCCCAAACCCGGCTAAGTATGCAGAGATTGGCACTGTGGGCAATAATGAGTGCCTCGCTGCCCCACCACCAGCCGCTGTATGCGCGTCCCGCAAACCGGGCATGGCTGCCCCGTCCGCCGGTACACCCGAAAATAATTTTGAAAATCTCCACCGCGATAAACCCAATCGATGCTGGCGCCGTTCCTACGGATCCCTTCTCGAAGGACCGCCCGAATGCTGTGCAGCAATCGCGATGCCTCATCCGCAGAGACCTGCATTGAGTTCATCAATGGGTGCAAACCAGACATATGCAATGCCTCATCCGTGTAGATATTGCCCAGACCGGCTAAAAAGTGCTGGTCTAACAATAAAGGTTTTAGTTGGCGGCGGTGACGCTTCAGCATATTATGGAACCGGTTTTCCGTAAGCCCTTCATCGAGAGGCTCAGGTCCCAATCGAGCCAATATCGGGTATGGATCCCTGACCAGCCAAACGCGGCCAAATTTTCGCGCATCGCTGAAGACCATCCGCCAACCCGTATCCAGATCAAGCAATAAACGCGAATGCGCGGGACGCCCGGCGTCTCGTCGTACCACCAGCACATCGCCGCTCATTCGCAGATGGATCAGCAGCACATCCTGGCTGAGCGAGCAAACCAAAAACTTGCCTCGCCGCCCAATTCCCTCGATCGATTGCCCGGTCAAGCGCTCCCGAAACTCGGCTGGAGTTGGCTCAGCCAGGGTGCGATCCCACAATAGAGAAGCACCAACGATCACCGATCCAGGAAGGGCCGGCTGGCCTTCTACACCATAATTTAATGCCGCAGCAATGGTTTCAACTTCTGGCAGTTCAGGCATGATTCATTCGTCGAACATCTCACCCACGCTGCGGCCCTGGTGAGCGCGGATGATCACCTCTCCTAATAACGGCGCGACCGATAAAATCTTTAGCTTTCCTTGCAAAGCTGCAGCCTTTTCAGGAGGAATCGGTATGCTGTTGGTGGTGATGATTTGTTCGATCGGTAGAGCTGCCAATCGATTTACTGCCGGTGAAGATAAAACTGGGTGGACAAAAACCAGGTACACCCGCCGCGCACCACAATCCTTAACCAACTGCACAGCTTGTGAAACCGATCCCGCGGTGTCCACCTCGTCATCGACCACAAGTACGTCTCGATCGTTGACCTCCCCAATGAGCGTTAGTGCTGCCGGTTGATCATCGCGCCCAGACCGGCGTTTTTCGATGAAAGCAATGGGCGCATTAATCGTCGCAGCAAAATTACGTCCTTTTTTTGCAAATCCCAGATCTGCAGCCACGACAACCGGATCCTTCAAAGATGGCAGCAAAGACTGCATGTAATCGGTCAAAATGTGAAAAGCAGTCAGGACATCACCAGGGATTGAAAAAAAGCCCTGGATCTGCCCGGCGTGCAGATCCATAGTGATATATCGATCAGCACCTGCCACCTCGATCATATCCGCAACCAGCCGCGCGGTTATTGGCACGCGGGGCTTATCTTTTTTATCCGATCGCGCATAGCATAGATAGGGGATGACTGCAGTCACACGCGCGGCAGAGTCCAGCCGCAGTGTCTGAAGCATGATCAGGAGTTCCATCAAATTCCGGTGCACTGGCTTTGATGTCGTTTGTAATACATACACATCCTGACCTCGAACACTGCTGTGCAGCCTAACAAACAGGTTGTCATTCGGGAATAAGGTCACATCCCTTCCGCTCAGCGGATAGCCGATATAAGCTGCTACCTCTGCCGCCAGCTCAGGACATGAGGTTCCGGCGAATAGTTTTATTTCGCCGTAAATATTCACTTCCCGGTGCTTGCCGCTCATCATATCCCCTCCATTTTAAATCTTCCCCTTCTCCAACCATTCCTCGGAAAGGACGCTCATGAAGAGCACATCCTCATAATTTCCGTTCCTGAACTCAGCCTGCCGCATGCGCCCTTCGTGAACAAAGCCGGCTTTCTCATACGCCCGGATGGCGCGGTGGTTATTTTCATACACTCTCAAGTAAATGCGGTTCAGATTCAACGTTTCAAATCCGTACGCCAGGAGCAGCTGCATCACTTCAGTGCCATATCCTTGACCCCAGCAGGACTTTTCACCGATAAAGATTCCCAGCTCTGCTGAGCGCACCCGCCAATCTTGGACATGGAAAGCACAGTTGCCCACCGGTTTCCAGCCATCGCCTTCACGCACCTCAATCGCCAATGGCTGGTTATACGTTGGCTGCTCGAGCACACCCTTGAACCAGCGTTCTTCCTGTTCATTCGACAGCGGAGAATACAGCATGATGAATTCTCGTACTTCTGGATCATTCAACCAGGCGACAAAAGCCGGAAGATCAGCGCGCTCAATCGCTCGCAGACGAACTCGCTCGCCAAGTATCATTGCCAGCCTCCTTCTATCAATTGATCCGCTGCCTGCCAGGGGGAGATCCGGCGTTGGTAAACTGCCTCCAGGATCTTCTGGTAGTGTCCAGAGGAGAGGCTGCTCCGCCATTGGTGCATCAGCCGTTCCTGAACCAGCATTTCCAGTTCTGTCTCCATGCGGGATTGTTCGCGCCGCCCCCATTCGCCGCTTTCTTCTAAATGCCTGCGATGATCCCGGATCAATTGGTGCAGTTCTGCAATCCCAATGCCTTCCGTGGCTACGGCGCGCAGCACCGGTGGCAACCATATTTTTGACTCTGTATTACGCTCAGACGGGTCGCTTTCGACGATTCCTGCATGATGTCTTTGATCGCTCGCAGATAAGAAATCTCTACGCACAGGATGAGCAAGCTGCAGCATGTTGCGCAATGCTCGCTCTGTGTTTTCTACACCGGGCCGGTCTGCTTTATTGATTACCAGGATATCTGCGATCTCCAGAATCCCCGCCTTGATCGCCTGGATATCGTCGCCCAATCCGGGCGCCTCCACCACCAGAGTAGTATGCGCCAGACGGGCAATCTCTACCTCAGCCTGACCTGCGCCTACCGTTTCAACCAGGATAATATCAAATCCTGCCGCATCCAGCGCCTGCACGACACCGGAGGTCGCCGCTGCCAGCCCGCCGAGAGAGCCACGCGAAGCCATCGAACGGATGAAGACCCCCGGATCTCCAGCCAGGTCGCGCATGCGCACACGATCCCCGAGAATCGCTCCTCCTGTAAATGGGCTGGATGGGTCCACTGCGACAATCCCCACCCTGGCAGGTGTTTGCCCAAAAGGCGGGGTGCGGAAATACCGGGCAAGCTGGTTTACCAGGGAAGATTTGCCCGTCCCTGGCGCTCCGGTGACCCCAATCAGATGCGCGCTGCCCGTATGAGAAAACAGGCGCGCCAAAGCTGCGTAACCTTCCGGTGTGCCGTTCTCGATTTGGGTAAGCAGTCTGGCAAGCGCCAGCCGGTTCCCTTCCAGGATTGCTTGTGGAATATCCATCGCCGGCAAGATCTTCCCGTCTTGCTTCTAGGTAGCGTTCGATGCGGATACTGACTGGCGAATTTCCTGGATAATCGCTTCTGTGGACGTCCCCGGCCCATACACCCCCGCCACTCCGCTCTCGAGTAAACGCGGAATGTCTTCATCCGGGATGATCCCTCCGACAAATACCCTGACATGCTGCTGCCCATTGGCGCGCAGTAATTCCAGAATGCGCGGCACCAGAGCCATATGTGCGCCCGATAGGATCGATAGGCCGACGGCATCTACATCTTCTTGCAGCGCTGCTTCTGCGATCATCTCAGGCGTCTGCCGCAAGCCTGTGTAGATCACTTCCATGCCAGCATCTCGCAAGGCGCGCGCCACTACTTTGGCGCCGCGATCATGCCCATCCAGCCCAGGTTTTGCCACAATTACGCGGATCTTCCGCTCTTCCATGTATGCCTCCCGGATATCGTTGGGGTACAACCGGATTATACCGCGCCTTGCCTGGAAGCAATTGCGCAGGAAGCGCTGTTTTCACGCTTGTAAAGATATAACTAGGGAGAATACTGGCGGTAAACGCGAGGCAGAAATCGTAGCAACGGCGATGGCCACGGCGAAAACTCACGAAAGAGCGCCGGCAGGTAGTAAGGCATTGGCGTGGCGGTTGCCGTTGGGGTAGGAGTAAACGTCGGTGTAAAGGTTGGTGTGGCGGTATGAGTTGGTGTAGGAGTCTTATAGTTGATCGCCAGCCAATTAAAGGCTGCCAGTGCGTCCAAACGGCCATGACCATAGGTATTGTCTGCGCCTTGCTCACCTAAGTCAAAAGCAGATTGGATTAACGCATCCCGTTGATCTTGCACTGCTGTGCCAGGGTAGGCGCTCAGCAGCAGCGCCAAAACGCCGGCTGCATGCGGGGCTGCCATCGACGTTCCTGTGCGGGTAGCAAATGAGCCGGCGCGATCCAATGTATAAATGCCAACGCCCGGCGCCACAATCTCCGGGAAAATCGTGGCTGTCTCCCCACAATCAGACGGCCCGCGGCTGCTCAGCTCCCAGATCTCGTCTGCCCCATCCACTGCTCCCACCGCCAGGGCTTCAGGATAATTGGCGGGGCTGGTGCTAGTGTTAGCGGCTGGTCCGGAGTTTCCGGCTGAAAAGACAGGCAAAATTCCAGCCGCCAACAGGGCTTGCAGATCCATCTGGTATGCCAGATTGCAGTTGGGCGCAGCAGACCCCCAGGAATTATTCACCACATGGGGCGCGTCTGGCGTTGCCAGATCACCGTCTGGGTCCAGCAGCCACTGGAAGGCCAGGTGAGTGGCGGTCTCTGTTAAGGTGCCATCATCGTCAAAAATTCGTGCCGCGATCCATTGCGAAGCCGGCGCCACCCCTACCGCAGACCCATCCACCTCTCCGGCAACCATAATTCCCATGACGTTGGTTCCATGACCGGAAAAATCCACCGGGTAATCGGGATGCTGGTTATAAGGATCGTACCAGGAATTGCTACCCCCCCTCCAGCGGCTTACCAGGTCATCATGACTCATGGAAACGCCGCTGTCCAGAGAGGCCACCACCACTCCCTGCCCGCGGTAGTTCATTGCCCATAAGGCCGGGGCATTAATTTGCTCGATATTGGGCTGCGCCAGCCCGACCGCGTCGATATTTGGAGGTAATGAAAACCGCCATTCCTGGTGAATTTGCCTGATTTCTGGCCTCGCTGCCAGTTCAAGGATCAAATCCTTGTCTGCCAACACGGAGAACCCATTGAAAATCCAAAAGAATACCGGCGCCGATCCAGAGCCTTCGCCGACTCTATCTTCGATCAACGCGCGTAAATTTTTCTGCGAATGCTCTGCATTGAGCTGCAGCGCCAGGTTCAGGCTCTGTAAGCGCGATTGCCTGTCTGCT
>JBGSTO010000298.1:0-27439 GCA_041736465.1 Anaerolineales bacterium
GCCCTGCGGCGGCGGGCACCAGGCCAGCGCCCGCGCCCAATCGAACATCTCTTCGCTGGTGTCCGCCCGGATCACGCCCGCCCGGCGGAAGGCGGCATTGAAGGCGTTTTCTTGCCCGGCGAGGGCGCCGGTATGCGAAGCTACCGCCCGCTGCCCGCTGCTGAAGCGCCCAACCTTGAGGGCGATGATTGGTTTTTTCAGTGCCACCTGGCTGGCTTCTTTGACAAAGCGGCGCCCATCGCTGACTCCTTCCAGATAAAGCGTCAGCACCCGCGTGAACGGGTCGGCTGCTACCGGCGCGATCACATCGGTTTCGTTTACGTCGCACTGGTTGCCCAGACTCACCAGCCGCGAAAGACCAAAACCCTGCCCGCGCGCCCAGTCGATTACCGCCGCACAGATGGCGCCCGAATGAGAAATGAAGGCCACGTCGCCAGGCAGCGGCCCGGGCGGCGGTAGAAAGGTGGCGTCCAGCGGCAGGTGCGTGTCCAACAGACCGATGCAGTTAGGGCCAAGCAAGCGCATATGGTAGCGGCGGGCAATCTCCAGGCACTCCGCTTCCAGCGCAGCCCCTTGCGCTCCGGTTTCTCGAAAGCCGCCTGAGGCGACAATCACCGCCCGCAGCCCGCGCTCACCGCACGCCACCAAAATTTCCGGCACGGCTTCGGCAGGGATGAGCAGCACCGCCAGGTCAACCGGGTCAGGCGCTTCGGCAATCGACGTGTACATGGGCCGTCCCATCAGGCTGCCGCCGCGCGGGTTGACAAAGTGGATGACGCCTTGAAAGTTGCTCTGAATCAGATTGCGCGCCAGGCCGTATCCCAGCTTATCAGGATGGCGCGAGGCTCCAATGACCGCAATCCCCTTAGGAGCAAAAAATGGCGCTAGCGTGGAGTCGGACAAAGCTTTCAAACCTCCCATTCAACCTGGATCTTCGCGGAGGAGTCGAACTGCACCGGCAAGACGACTGTACCCTGGGGCGTCAGCTCGATGGAAACTCGCTCATGGTTGCACGCCGCCTGCCTGACCTTGCCGGGCAAATACAGCTCAATTTTACCCTGTACCTCTCCAGGGCGCTGCAGGGAAAAGCCGAGTTCTCCGTGGGCGGCTTTCCACGCGATCACTTCCAAACCCTGGGAGATGTGCAGGTCGCTGCCAAGGTAAGCCGGCTCTCCTGGCGTATACGGGCGCACCGCCAGCAGCCGCACGCCGTGAGGGGGAATATCGCCCAGCTGGAAGCATCCAGCCTCTGAAAGCGTGGTGGATTGGCGCCAGAAATCGCGGCCCCAGTAAGCCCGGTCTTCTGGAAGACCGTAGCCGGCGAGGTTGATCTCAGCGGGCTGCTGCCGGTCTGTCCAGTTAAATCTCGCCAGCAGGTGCCAGCGCCCCACGGCGCCACCCAGGTCCAGGCGGACCGCAGCAGGCGTGGTTGAGTCGAACCAGTCCACAATCTCAGGTCGCAAGCCAACCGGCGGCAGCAAAGAGGCCAGGATGCGAAGCCGTTCGGCGTCCAGTACCGCAATTTCGTCCGAGACCAGCAGGCTGCCGCCAGACAGGGCGACCACACTGCAGGCTGTCTGCAGTTCTGCCAGGGAAAGCCTGGTTTGCGCTCGCAGCTGCAGGCAGTCGGGATCGTTGATCCACCAACGCCGGTGCATGGGCGCACGGGTCAGGGCGTTGTGCAGCGCATTGCGCGCCGCCGGCAGGTCCGGCTCTGGGGCAAAGATACCCTCGATATTCCAAACTGCGGGCCGCCAGCGACTGGCGGTATCGGCATTGATGCGCATGGCATCCACGATCCCAATCGCCGGTCCCAGAGGGCAGCCGCAGCCTAACAAGAAAGCTTCGGGACCGGCAGCCTGGCGGATTGCCTCCAACCCACGTCTGAGCACCTGGGCGCGGGTCAGGCTCGAATCGCGGTAGCGCCCGGGCACAGCCGCCGCGAAGAGAAAATCCAGCTTGAGATACCCGAATCCCCACTCATGCACAGCAGTGCGTACCACCTCAGCCGCATACGCCAGGGCGCCGGGATGAGTCAGGTCTAAAGCGGTGGTAAACGCATTCCAGAAGAATCCGGCGTTCACGGGCCGTCCCTTGCGAGTGCGCAGCAGCCAATCTGGATGATCGACAGCCAGGCGCGAGCTCGGATGGACAATAAACGGGGCCAGCCACAGCCCAGGGTCGAACCCCGAGGCGCGGATTTCGGCAGCCAGGCCCGCCACGCCTTGCACAAAAGGCTCTGAGAATGTAAGCCAGTCTCCGGAGCAAGATTGAAAGCCATCATCGATTTGAAATACCTGCAGTGGGATTTCGTCCCGCAGACCAGCCAGAGCGCTCAGGTTGCGGCGCAGGTCGTTTGGCGTGACCGTTCCCACGTAATCGCTGGAAGAGAACTGGTACCAGGAGCACCATCCCGTCGGAACGCCGCGGTCTGCCGGCAGCGCTACCTGGTTCTGCCGGGCGGCAGCCTGCAGGTAAGCGCCCAAAGGGTCTGGCACGTCGATATCGAGATACTGCAGGCAGGCCCAATCGGTTTCCAGGCTTGCGCCAGGAGCCAGCCAGGCGCGGTCGCCATTAGCCCATAAACAAAGCCAGGGCCGGGCATGGTTTGGTGAGGGAAGCAGTGCGTCCCGTATATCCACCTCGAACGACCCAAAAGCCTGCTGCTGTGAGAGGAAACCCAACAGCATCCCCTGGCGGGAGCGCAAATCCGACAGGACGCCGAACATATCGCTGCTGAAGCGGCCGCGCTGCAGCGGTGGGTTGGCGTCGTACAGGCGTGTGGGCTGGCGCAGCGGCCCGAGGCGAGTGGCTTTCCGGCGATCGTCCCGCCGATACACGCCGCTGTATGACCAGGACTGCCAGCCATTGGCAAAGAATGCCAGCTCAGCGGGATCGCCCGCCAGGTTTACCTGCCCACGCCCGGGGTGAAGCCGCAGCATGTCCACCCTGTTTACTTCTACCCCTTGAGAACCGCCGTTCTCCAGTGAGATCTTCCACAAGAGCAGCGGCGCGTTCTCCATCAGGGCGAAGGTAGCCGTACAGGCGATTCCCAGCTCATCCGGCGATTCGACGATCTGGAGCTGGTGTATGGCGCCTGCGTCAATTTCGGTGCGGCGCTCAGGAATAAGCGCTGCGCTCTCCCAGCGCCAGGGTCGCTGGTGCAGGCGAGCGCCAATGTACGCCTGCAGCCCCCCCTGAACGCCCTGCAGCGCCGGGAGCTGTCCGTCTCGCGTTGAAAAGACGTCGAACTCACCGCGCTCCAAATGCGCCTGAAATTGTAAAAAGCGGTTGTGGAGTTCTAAGCCCATGCAGGCAATACGGTTCGCACCGCTCAGACTACAGGCGGCAGGTGCAGTGTAAGCAATGCGGCTTCCAGGTTGTCATGGGGCGGCAATACCTGATCCAGCATGGTCAGGTGTAAAGCGGTGCGGATCTGTGGATTGGCATTACAGATTCCGATCTTCCCCCCTACCCTTGCCAGCGATTTCATACCCGTAACCAGCACGCTTAAACCCGACGAGTCCATAAAATCGACGTGCACCAGGTCTACGATCAGGTTCTTCACGCCGCGATTGATCTGGTCGAAGATAAGCTGGCGGGCAGAGGGCGCAGATTCAGCATCCATCCTCCCGGTTGGGCGCAGGATGACCAGTTCAGAAGAGATGTGCTCAATATCAGTCCGCATGAACGGCTCCTGAATATCTTCCCCCGGAGTGCTTTTCAAGCCGCCAATGATTGCGTCCCCCAGGCAGACGCGCATACTCACATAGATCTAGCAATTGGCGGGCAAGGATCAAGCCGTAGCCGCCCTCGGGTGGATTATCGGGCGAGAAAACGTGCGGCGGTCGCGGGATAAACTCGAGACCACTGTCGATCAAGTCCAGGCGAACGCGGCCGGGCCATAAGCTAAGGCGTCCCTGGATTCGTCCATGCAGTGGATTGTTCTTATAGGCGTGCAGCACAATATTGGTGGCAATCTCTGAAACCGCCAGCTCCCATTCTTCAAGAAAACGCACCTGTACTTTTTTATCGGCGAATTCCAGCTCTTCTGTAGCCCTGCGCGAGAACATCGCCAGGGATCGTGCGCTGGCGCGCTCGGCAGGATACACGAAAGGAATGACACGCTCGGGAATATCCACGGTAGACTCCACCAGGGTAAGAAAAATAGCGACATCATCACTCAGCGGCAGGGCGCCGCGGTGCAAATCGAGTGCATCCAATATCACCGCGATTTGCTGGGCTGCTGGAGCAGTGTGTGCGGCAGTCAGCAAATCCACCATCGCCTGCATGCCAAATACACGCCCGGTCTCATTCTCGGCTTCGGTAATGCCATCGCTGTACAACAATAATACGTCGCCCTTCTGCAAGGGCAGCTCTTGTTGAAGAATCTTTACCTGGGGCGCCACCCCCAGGGGTAATCCGGTGCTGGTCAGGGGAACCACATCCTGGCTTTCAGCCTGCCATAGAAGTGTCACGGTATGCCCGGCGCTGGCGTAGCGCAGGCGTAAAGGGTTGGTCTGCAGCACCGCCAGGAAAGCAGTGATAAAGGTATGTGTGCGATCCAGCTCGTCGTAGATCAGGTGATTGATGTTTTGCAGCAGCTCCGCCGGCTCATGATGGTGTTGAACCTCACTTTTGAGCGTGGCATGAATCAAGGCAGAGATCAGAGCCGCCGGAATGCCTTTGCCGGCAACATCACCGATGATGATCGCCAGACCATCTGGTATGCCGAAGATATCGTAGAAATCCCCGCCCACGTGGTGCGCAGGCTTTAATCGGGCGGCAAAATCCAACCCGGGCACCTGCGGCATTTGCGTCGGCAAGAAGCTGTCCTGGATCTGGCTGGTCACAACCAGCTCATTATCCAGCCTGCGGCTGTCTACTTCGGCCAACTGGGCCTGTTCCAGCCGAAAATAGATGGCGATCTGATTGGCAACGATGTGCAGCAGTTGAGCGTCATAATCGAGCAGGTGTTCTGCCGGGTAATTCACCAACCCCAACAAACCCCTCTTTTGGTTATATGAAGGCAGCGGTACAAGCAGCAAATTTTTCAGGCGAGGGAAATCTTCTAAGATCGATGCCGGCAGTGCAGATCCGGCGGGCAGCAGTGTAGGTGCGAGTAATTCATCTGCCAGGGGCAGCAAATAAGTAAACCGCCGAGCGCTGCGACCACTGAGCGTGTGAACATCAATGTGGTCATGGTTCTCGAGCACCAGGCCGATATCCGCCGCGGGGATCAGTTCTAACAGAAGCTGTGCAAGGCGGTTGAACTTCTGCGGGGCGGCAAGCTGCGCATTACATAAAGCTGTGATCTCCCCCAGAAAGTCCAACCGCCGGCGCAGGTCGATCAAGATACTGCTGGCTTTCACGTTCCTACCAGCCGGTACCAGAAATCTGGCACCCAGAAATCCCCATAACCAAGGATGCGCACTGCTGCCATGCCAACCAGAATAGCCACGCCCAATGCCATGAACCAGTAGTCACGCTTCTGGAAGTGAAGCTCGCGCAGCCAGGTTCGCGGCCTAGCGCCAAAGGCTCTTAGATCCATTGCGTCGATCACCTCTTCACCGTTTACGATGGCTTGCATCGTCACCGGCACAATTAGGGGCGCCAGGCGGCGCAAACGCTGGATCAACCCGCCTCTGGTGCTTTCCAACTCATATCCGCGCGCCCGCTGCGCATCCATCGTGATCTTGAAATCTCTGCCCATTGTGGGGATAAAGCGAAAAGCCAGGTCCATGGTAAACGAGATCTTATCGGAGGCGCCCATGTTCCGGAAAGCCACCCCATATACGCTTGGGTCAATGGTGTACGGGATCGGGATTGCCAGTGAGGCCATGGTGATCATGCGCATCATCTGAACCAGCGCAAAAAAAGCGCGCACGACGGTGATCGAGAGGCTGATCCGCCAGGAAGTGAGCGGGATAGGTATCACCAGGGAGAACAGCGCCCGCGATTGGTCCTGCAGCACCGAGAGCGGTCCGCCGCGCCCGCCCAACAAAGAGTTCAATCCGATGATGAAAACAACCAAAAACAACATAAGAAACCACGCCCGGCGGACATCACGCCATTCGATGCGCGCCATGAAGTACAGGGTCATGCTGAGCAAAAAAACCGGCAGCAGCAGGCGCACATCCCAGACATCCGTGGCAGAAATCGCCAGGATCAGGCATGCCATGAATGTCAGCCGGGCGCGTGGATCCAGTGACTGGATAAACGTATCGCGCTGGCGATACTTCCAGGTGACGAGCACTAACGACCTCGCCGGGCAGCAACAGCCGAGTAAGCCACGAACAAAATGGGCAGCAGGACGATCGTCACCACCGCGTTGCCGAGGAAGGCGGGGGTGAAATACCCCACCAGCGCAGTGTTAAGATCGATACCGCCGACAAACATCTCTGTGAGGGAGGCAAACATCAATCCGACAGCGTTGCCCAGGATGCCGAAGCCAACGCCAATAGCGATATCGCGGCCGCCGCGGTAATTCTTGATCATATTGACCGCCAGTCCAGCGACCAATCCGATGATGCCATTGCCTACACTCCAGTTCCAATATAACCCCCAACCGGATAGAGCATCGCCCAAGGTGTTGCCCAACAGGCCTGTCAGCAGGCCTACCCAGGGACCAAAAGCTGAGCCAAAGAAGATCAGCACGGCAATTGCCGGGCGAAAGGTGATGTTTCCGGCTGCCGGAAGCGGAATGAAATTGCTGGCAAATGAGAAGATGCCATACAACGCCGCTCCAATGGCTCCGTATACTACCTCACGCGTACCAAAACCCCAAATCGATTTGCTTTTCATGACTCCTCCGTTCTTAAGAATAGGATGTTGGATTGTGCCAATGAGCCGGACTCCGGCCCATTGCTTAAAACCCTTAAGAAATCGAATGGTTACTGGCAGAATGATAGGACAGATGGTAGGGCGCCAGCGCCTCTGCTGCCAGGAAGCGACCCGTCTTGGGCAGCAGATCGAGATTCATGCGCAGCAGAGATGTCGGGCGCACCCGGCAGCTCTCTAATAAACTGAAGTCGCGCAGAATACTCTCAGGTGGGCCATCGGCAACCAGCCGCCCATCCGAGATGAGCAGGATGCGATTGGCATAGGTGACAGCCAGATCCAGATCATGGGTGATGAACAAGGCGGCTTTGAAATTGGCGGTGAGCAGCGAACGGCCTTCTTCATCCTGCGTACTGCACAACATATCCATGAAGCGCGTATAGTTGGCATAATCCTGACCTGCAGTCGGCTCGTCCAGCACGATGATTTGCGACCGCATCGCCAGCACCGCTGCAATCGTGGTGCGCTTCTGCTGTCCGAAGGACAATCCGAGAGGCGGGTATTCTTCCAGGCCAACCAGATTTACAGCCGAAACACTCTCCGCCACACTGTGCTGAATGTCCTCTTTTTTGTGTTTCAGATTCTCCGGACCAAATGCGACCTCCTCGCGCACCGTGGGAGCAAACAACATATGGGTAGGGCTTTGAAAAACATATCCGATCGTGCGCGCAGTCTGAGCTACCGACTGCTTGCGGCTGTCTATACCCTTGATCAGCACCTCGCCGCGGGTAGGCTTGTGCAGCCCGATGGCATGTTTCACCAGGGTAGATTTGCCGGCTCCATTGGGGCCCAGAACGGCAATCAGGTCGCCCTGGCGAATGTCCAGATTGATGTTATGCAGCACCTCAGGGCCGTCGCCATAGGCAAAGGAGACGTCCTTGAAGCTGACCAATATCTCAGCCTGCGGATCAGCCGGGTTGGGGGATCTGGCAGGAACAGGCTGCAGGGATTCCTGGGTCACTCGCTCAATAACCCACGCGGTGGGCAGTTTCACAGCATGGTGGTTGATTTCTCTGGGCAGTGTATCCACCGGTCCGAGGTAGCGCACCTGCCCCTGTTCCATGTACAGCAGGCGATCCGGGTGAGCCTGCAGCGCATCTTCCACGCGATGCTCAATCAACACAACTGCAGTTCCCTCATCTGCCAGGCTGCGAAAGATCTGAATGGCTTCGTATGCCGACGCCGGGTCCAATGAAGCCAGCGGCTCATCCAGCAGCAGCACCGAGGGGCGCATCACCAGCACGCCAGCCAGGGCAACTTTTTGTTTTTCGCCCCCAGACAGGTTGAATGCCTCGCGTTCACGCAGGTGGTTGAGCTTCAACCGCTCGAAAACCTCGTCCATGCGTCGGTATATCTCGTTGCGCGGCAATCCCAGGTTTTCAAGTCCAAACGCAATTTCTCCCGCAACGAAGCTGGAGACGATCTGGCGTTCCGGATCCTGCAGCAGTGTGCCTACCTTCTGGGCGACCTCGACCAGCGACATGGCGCTGACTTCCTGCCCGTTCACCAGTACAGACCCGGAGCGGTCGCCATGATAGCTGCGCGGTATCAAACCGTTGATGCAGCGCGCCAGGGTGGTTTTTCCACAACCGCTGGCGCCTGCCACCAGCAGCATCTCACCGGGACGCAGATCAAATGAAACGCTATCAATCGCGACATCCGGGCGGCTGTGATAGCGGAAAGAAAGATTTTGAACTTGCAGGACGGGTTGGTCGCTCACAGTTAATCCAGCGCTACTTCTACCACATCACCCACCCGGGCTTGCAATCGTTCCGCAGCATCCCCATTGACCACCGAAACAATCAGGTTGCCGGTGCTGCCGTATAGGGCCATCAGCTCGCCTGGAGCCAGCTCGCCAAAAGTGCAGTATAGCCCGGGAATATCTGCGCCGCACAGCCGTACAACCAGGGGTCTGGGGTCGCCAAGCTGTTCTTTGCGAATATTGGTCGCAATATTACCAAAGTGGTCAATATGAATCACCTGCCCGCGCCAGCCAGCCTGTGTTCGTTCGGGATGTGCAACGCTAATTCGCACCGGGTCATCGATCGGATCTCCCAGGGCATCCAGGGGCGTGCCGTTGGCAATTTGCGCCGCGACGGGAGAAAAGATATCGCGCCCGTGGAAAACGTGGCTGACCTCGGGGAGCCAGTACTGCGGGCGGTTGAGGTGGACGAATTTAACCGGCAGATTTTGGCGTTCCGCCTCTTCCAGCAGATAGGTGATCACCCCGTTATCCGGTCCGACAAAGAACTGGCTGCCCAATTGCCCCGCCATAGGGCGGCGGGCTGTGCCGACACCCGGATCAACCACAACCACATGCACTGTAAAGGGAGGAAAGTAAGGCGCTGAGCGAGCCAGAATCAAGGCCGCCTCGGCGATATTTTGCGGGGCTATGGTATGGCTCAAATCAGCAATTTTTACCTGCGGCGCTATCCGCCAGATAACGCCGCGCATCACCCCGACATTCCCATCCTTTATTCCGAAGTCAGTCATTAATGTGATGAAGCTCACCAGATCCTCCCAAAGGCCAGCCTGTTTGCAGGCTGAGGCGGGCGTTGTCTGCCTGCTCTGGCGCACACAAGCGCCATTGAGCAGAAATATAGCACGACGACATGGATGCGTCAATATGATAGAATGACTGCGAAGGCACGCCCTGTGCGCTGCGTAACCTTTTCGCCGAGATTGCATCCAATGAATGAGCAAACATCTACACAAAGCTATTCACTCGCCGCCCTGAAAGCGGGTGATCGGGCTGCTTTTGCCAGTATGGTTGGAGTGCATTATGAGCTGGTTTATCGCCTGGCGATCAAGATGCTGGGCAACCCTCAAGACGCAGAGGATGTGCTGCAAGAGACGTTCATCAAAGCCTTTAAACATGTAAAAGACTTCGATGGTCGCTCCAGTCTCTCTACCTGGCTGTACCGGATCGCCACCAATGAGGCGCTCATGTTCCTGCGGCGGCGCAATCCGCAGACCTTCTCGATCGACGAGCCAGCCCAAGGCGATGGTCATGATACGGAGCCGCTTCAAATCGTAGACTGGTGCTGTATACCGGAGCAAGAATTGATGTCCGATGAGGCGCAGCATCACCTGGATCAGGCGATCTCCAGGCTGCCTGTCGGCCTGCGCCTGGTTTTTGTACTGCGCGACATCCAGGGCCTCTCCACACGCGAAACCGGCGAAGTCCTCGAACTTACAGATACCGCAGTCAAGACCCGCCTATCGCGCGCCAGACTGCATCTGCGGAATGATTTATCGGGTTATTATCGCGAACGAATGCCCGAAGAAAGGGGCGCCTGATGGAAAGTCACAATTGTCGAGATTTACTGGGGTCGCTTTCTGATTACGTGGATGGCGAGCTGGAAGCGGAGCTGTGCGCACAGCTCGAACAGCACCTGGCGAGCTGTGAAAACTGCCGGATCGTCGTCGACTCGCTGCACAAAACCGTCTATCTCTACCAGACGACCGCCGCTCAGAGCGGGGTTCCTCAAGGGGTGCGCGAGCGCTTGTTCTCCCGCTTGAATCTGGATGAATTTCTAAAAAAGTAACCCTCCAGCCGCGACCTTTCTGCCAATCTTGCATCTAAGGTAAGTGCGTGATGATCGAGCAACTGCCGGCGAGAAAGCTTCCCCGCCAGGAAATGCTGGCCCTTGAATTGGAAGACCCAGCCATGGCAAAGCTGCCCCACGAACTGCGCTCTGGCGATTTGTGCCCGCAGTGCAAAGAAGGCAGGCTCGATTATGATGGCATGCTCAACCTCTCCTGTCCGGTATGTGCTTATGCAGTGGGCGGGTGTTTTACCTGATAACGAAAACTAATTGCCCCGGTGGGGCAGACAAGGAGCGACCATAAATGAGTGAAAAACTGCTGAGTGAGGACATCGTCCGGCAGCTCAAAGATGTTTTCAACCAGCTTCAAAACCCGGTAGAAGTATTATTCTTCGGGAGCAAGAACGACTGCGAGTATTGCGACGATACCCGCCAACTGGTCGAAGAGCTGGTGGCAGTCTCAGATAAACTAAATCTGCAGGTCCACGACATGCAGGAGCAGGCTGAGTTGGCGCGCCAGTACAATGTGGACAAGGCTCCGGGTTTGGTGTTGGCAGCACGTGACGGCGACCGGATTGTCGATTACGGTGTACGTTTTGCTGGCATCCCCTCCGGTCACGAGTTCAGCTCACTGGTACATGATCTGGTGCTGGTGTCCAGCCGCGACTCGGGTCTCAGCCCGCAGACCCGCCAATTCCTGGCCGAGCTGAAAGAGCCGCTTCTGCTGCAAGTCTACGTAACCCCCACCTGACCGTACTGCCCGCGAGCCGTGGTGCTCGCTCATCAGATGGCATTGGAAAGCCCAATGGTGCAGGCTGAAATGGTCGAGGCAATGGAGTTCCAGGAGCTTTCGCACCGCCATCACGTCAGCGGCGTGCCCCAAACCACCATCAATGATGGCGCTGCGCACGTAGTTGGCGCTGTACCGGAAAGCAACCTGCTGGCAGAAATTATGAAAGTGGTATCCAAGAAGAAATCCTCTTGAAAGACTTCTTAAGGTGAGTTGATGAAAGATGACAAAACGAAATACCCGCGAGTGATCCTGTTCACTACGCCATCCTGCTCCTACTGCCGCCTGGCGAAGAATTATCTGCGCCAGCGCGGTGTGCCCTTCAAGGATGTAGATGTCTCTAAAGATGCAACCGCTGCCCGGGATATGGTACGGCGCAGCGGACAGCAAGGTGTGCCGGTAATCGACGTTGGTGGTAAGATCATTGTGGGCTTCGACCGCCCCAAGCTGGACCGCTCTTTGGGGCTCAGCTAGCCGCGAGGAAAAACGAGAATGATGAAAATTGCTGCAGTCACTCAGGATAGGCTTTCATTGAGCAGCCATTTCGGCATGGCGCCCGAATACTGCGTTTACACCGTTGAGGATGGGCGCATCACCGGCGAGGAGACGCGCCTCAAACCCTACCACGGCCAGCACCCCGATCATCAAGAGCAGCATGCCCATGATGGGCACGGGCATGCAGATATGTTTGCACCCATCGCGGACTGCCAGGTGCTGCTGTGCGGCGGCATGGGAGACCCGGCATATCAAAAGGCTCTGCAGGCAGGCCTGGAAGTTGTGCTCACCAGCGGCGCTCTACCAGATGTGGTGCAGTCTTACCTGCAAGGGCGCGTGATCAGCGATCTTCGCCGGGTGCACCAGCATTAGGCCTGGCAGCACTGCACGTCTCAGGAGAACCGGCATGGCAAATCGATCTCATGCCAATAAACAACGACACAATTCATCCCAGATTATCGCCATGGGCTTGATCGGCGCCGGTCTTTTGATCATCGGCGTGGTTGCGCTGATTGCGCTGCCGCGCAACGGCGTCTCTGCTCAGGACGAGGAACGGTCCGCTATCCCGGTGATCGTTGATTTTCCTGCTCCAGAGCTGGCGCTCACCGACCTGCAAGGCAGCCCAACCTCGTTGGATGACTACCTCGGCCAGTGGGTGCTGGTCAATAACTGGGCCACCTGGTGCCCGCCCTGCAAGGCAGAGATGCCTACCCTGCAGGCTTACTATGAAGATCATCGCGAACAGGGCTTTGTGATCATCGCGATCGATGCCGGCGATCCTGTCCCTGAAGTAGCCGACTTTGTGAAAAGCTACGGCCTTACCTTTCCGGTCTGGCCAGATCCCGAAGAGGCCGCTATCAGCGCCTTCCGCAATAACGCTCTGCCCAGCTCATACCTGATCGACCGGAAAGGCAACGTTCGCCTGGCCTGGAGCGGCGCAATCAGCCGCAGCGTTTTAGAACGATATGTAACCCCCCTTCTGGAGGATTAATTTGGACGCCAAAGTTACCTGGAAACAGCGCCTTAGCTTCACCGGCACAGCCAGTTCCGGCTTCGGCGTGCCGTTAGGCGCTGAAACAACTGTAGGCGGCGAGGAAGATGGCTTCCGCCCGATGGAATTGATCGCTGCAGGGCTGGCTGGCTGTACAGCTATGGATGTGATCTCTATTTTGCAGAAGAAACGCCAGCAGGTTACCGCCTTCGAAGTGCAAATTCACACCGCACGCGCTGGGGAACACCCCAAGGTCTTTACCAGCGCAGTAATCGATTACATCCTCACCGGCACCAACCTGGACGAGGCTGCCGTGCGGCGGGCGATTGAGCTCTCTGCTGAACGCTACTGCCCGGCGCAAGCCATGTTCAAAAACGTTTTCCCGATGAGCCTGCATTACCATATCTACGAGGAGCAGGGCGGCGAACGAGCCTTGATAGCCTCCGGGGAATACGTGCCGGTTTCTGCCCAGGTATAGCTCCGGCTGATTGATCATGAGATTGCCTTCTTTGTGGTGGCTGCCGTTCGGCCAGGCGCCGGAAATTTCGGCGCAAGATCTGCGCCGCTGGCTGGATGAGGGCCGCCCTATCCAGGTGGCAGATGCCCGCACCGCCCTCGAATTCAACCAGGGAACGATCAGCGACGCGCAGCACGCGCCGCTGGCAGAGATGCCTGCTTCCCTGGAGCGGCTGAAATTTGATCCCGCGCTGCCGGTGATCATGCTGTGCCTGAGCGGGCACCGCAGCATCCCCGGCACCCGCTGGCTACGTGCCCGCGGCTACCAGGCTTTCAGCCTGGAGGGCGGCATCTTGGCCTGGAAGCGGGCCGGTTTTCCTTTAGACGCGCCCCGCAGATAATTTCCCCGGCCCAACGCCAGCTAATCTGCCGGAACTGCCGCCGGTTCCGCATCGACTGCCGCCGGCGCCAGCTGGTCGTGATCTGGCAGGATCGCTTCTGCATTGCGCACCGCCGGGGTAAGGTAGCCGCCGATGCTCACCAGCACTGCCAGCAGCCCTCCGGCAATAAACATCAGCGCCATACCAGAACCGGGGCCGCTGCCCACCAGCCCGCTGAAGACGCTTGCCAGGGGCGTCTGTGCCTGCATGGCTGGCTCCAATACCCGGTCGGCCAACGGACCGGCAATCAACATGGATAAGGGGTTGATAAACCAGGCAATCAACCGCCGGATAGAAAAGACACGGCCTTGTAAATCTGGCGCTACCTTGGATTGCCAGATCGACTGGTTGGATCCGTTGATGATTGGGATAAAGAAGGCATGGAAAAAGCTGGCAGCAGCCCAGAAAGGCAGGCTGCGCCCTATCCCCATCAGCACCGGACCCATCAAGCTGCTGAGCGCCCAACCAAACAGCACCCCGTACACCCGCTTTTTTGGACCGCCCCAGGCGCTCATCACCAGGCCGCCAACCACGCCCCCAATCGCGCCCGCCGAGTTGGAAGCTCCCAGCACCAGCTCGTTGTTGCCCGAGCTGGCCAAAATCATGGCTGCCACCACCGCGTAGGGTACACCGATGACAAAATTACCCAATAAAAAGACAATCTGCAAACCCAGCAGGCTGGGCCGCGCCAGGATATAGTGTAAGCCGTACATCGCTTCACTCAGCAGGCTGCCCTGGCTCTTTTGGCCTTCCAGGGTGCGTTTCGGCTGAGGCACATTCACAACCAGCAGCGCTCCAACGGCAAACACAAACGTGATCACATCGATCAACAGGATGCCGTTCAAGCCGATCACGCCCAGCAGCGCGCCCGCCAGCATGGGCGCAAAGATTCCCGAGCCAGATTCTGCCAGCGACATCATCCCATTGGCGCGGCCATACTGCTCCTTGGGCAGCATGGTCGTAATCGCCGCCGAATAAGCCGGGAACTGAAAGCCTTGAAAAATACCCTGGACGCTGAGGCCGATATATAAATGCCAGATCTCCAGGTTTCCCGACACGTGCAGGGCCAGAAAGCCCAATGTGACCACGCCCGCCGCCAGGTCGCTGAGCATCATCATTAATTTCCGGTTGCTGCGGTCAACGATGGCGCCCGCAAACGGACTAAAAATAAGCATGGGGGTTATAAAGAAGAATCCGGCCAAAGCCAGGACGGTAGCTTGCTGAGTGCGTTCATACGCCCAGATCGTGAGGGCAAACCCGCTCATGGCAGAGCCCAACAGGGAAACAATTTGTCCGATCCATACCAGGGTAAAACCAAGCATGCCAGAAGGTTGTTTCTTGTCCATCAAGCTATTCCTCTTTTCTGGAACTATTTTATTCTCACCATCGTCTTCACTGTATTGCGAGGAAAGCAACCTTGCGAAATATCAACAATTATCCTGGAGGTAATACCATGTACTCGAAAGCCCACTCAACCCGTTGGGTTCACATCGCCCTGAGCGTCCTGCTGGCTTTAGCCGTGCTGGCGGGTGCATTGCCCCGCCCGGCGATGGCGGCTGCCACAGAGCCGGCTGCCGCCTGCGCTAAAACGCATACTGTCACCAACCGAGAAACCATCTACCGCATCGCTCGCACATACAAGGTCCCGGTCAACCGCCTTGCAAAAGCCAACCTCCTGGTTCGCCCGTATAAGCTCCAGGATGGGCAGGTGCTGTGCATCCCGGCTGATCCTACCGTCACCGGCGCCGGCAAGTTCAGTGTAGTTTTCAAAGGGACTACTGTCAAGATCGAGGGCAGCAGCTTCAAGAAACAGTATCCTTTTTTCGTCCGCGTGCGCGAGAATGACACCAGCAAATGGTTCAAGCTGGGCGCAGCCCAATCGAACCGAGACGGGAATCTGGTGGTGACGCTGGATGTGCCGAAAGAGCTTCAAAATAAGCCTGTTCTTACCGTCTGCTTGAAGGATGGTGTTACCGATGGTTTGGTGTGCAAGCGGGTCTACCGGCAGAATTAGATAAACCTGCACAAACACTAGAATTCACCTGTGTAACCTCACACCTCCCGAGCTTTAATTCCGGGAGGTGTGAGGTTTCTATCATCTTGCAAGGAGGCTGGCGTACGTATCGCCGCCGGGAAAGCGGCTGGATACCAGCGGCTGGATACCAATCAAGGTGCTCGTCGATCTGTATGCAGGTCAGGGAGCTGCAAATTCCCTGATCTCCAGAGACAGGTTCCCAGACAGGCTGTTAAATATAATGCTGGCAGGGGCTTCGCCTCCCGCCTGCTTTTCGGAGGCAGACCTGGCATCACGCAGCTTCCCGCTGAATGTCTGCATACGCACACGATGAGGAAAAGGCGCCGGCGAGGCCAGGCGCACGTCCCCAGAAACCGAGCTAAAACGATATGGCTGTGGCGAGACCGGCGTTTCCAGGTAGATATCGCCGCTGACCACTTTGGCGTTCACCTCCGGGAGCGAGGAGGCCTTCAGACTTGCATCGCCAGACACCGTGTCCAGCATCAGCGCTCCGTCCAGGCGCTGCCCATTAATATCTCCGCTGACGGTTTTCAGCCGCAGATCGCCGCTCAGGTCGGAAAGCTCCAGCTTGCCGCTTACACTTTCCAGGTTCATCTCGCCGTGCACGCCCTGCACCTCAATAGAGCTGCTCACCGTTTTAATCTTCAGGTCGCACTCCGGTGGCACCGAGACAGTGTATGCCACCCGGCATGGTTTGTGCTTGTTCCAGGAAGGCAGCCTGTCATCGTAGCGTATGGTCACCCGCACGCTGCCATCGGCTTCCTGTTCAATCTCTGGAAACATACACTCGAGATCACCTGAGTCTGGATCGATAGCGGCCCTAACCGCCATCTCACCTTCAAGTCCTGGCTGGATGGATACATGTCCGCGCAGGTTGGACAGCTTCAAGCTTGCCTGCGGCGGCACGGAAAACAACCGTTCGATCACCAACTCGTCCATGGCTGCCTCACTCAATATAGATCTCGATATGCTCGCCATCTTCCTCGTCGAGCACATCGATGATTTTGCCCTCTGCGCCGGCATTGATCGCTTCCATCAGCTCATCAAAAGCTACGCCGGGAGCGTACTGCGAAGCGATGTTCAGGCCTGCATCGACCAGGCGAAGCGGTAAATTGACCGTAGCCTTGGCCTTGCCGGTAATCGTGTCTGTGACGCGAACCCGCAGCATACGCGCATTCCCGGCGCGGCCAAGCGGGGCCTTGCGGACGGGCTTACGCGTCTCCGCCAGAGCCGCCAGAAGACGGGCGCCTTCTTCTGCAGAGATCTTCCCCTCGTCGATCATACGCAAAATCTTGAGACGTTCTTCAGGTGTTGCCATATCAGCCTCCTACATCGGCGGGCATCTGCCCACCTGTGATTTTTCTATCCAATGTAAATCTGTACCTCTTCGCCATCATCCGTATCATCGACGTGAATATACAGCGGCTGGTCCTGATTGGTAGAGTTACTCAATGCAATGAGCACCTCATCCACAGATGTATTATCTAACCTGGCGATACGCCCCCGAACCAAACGCAGCAGCCAGGCGATGAAGCCCAGCGGTAGAGGAAAACTCAAGTTGATATTCCGCGGGCGTTCGCCTTCTTTCTGCTTAATCCGCAGATGCAGCCAGCGAGCGGTGCGTGACTGCCATGCCAGGGCTACCAGCACCAGGCCAATGACAAACGGTGTAGATGCGCACACAAACCAGAAACCCAGTCCACTGCTTTGCAGCACCTGATACATCATAAGCCCGCCCAGCACGGTTACGATCACGCCGGCCCACAAGGGATACATGGAAATGCGCCGGAAGCGCGCGAAGTCCGGCGGCTGTTCAGGGGTGAAAGTCTCTCCCACCCGGGCTCGCTCTCCGGCAAAGGCGGCATCCTGCGGGGCGGCGGGCGGCGGCGAGGCAGCCGGCTGCACGGGCAGGGCTTGCTCTTGCCCAAGCTCAGCTTCCAACTCGGGGAGGCTGTCTTCCAGATCTCCGGCATCTTCCTGATCTTGAGCTTCTCCCAGCGCCTGAAGCAGATTCAAACCCTCTTCAGGTGTAATCCGCCCGCTTTCGATCATTTCTAAGATTATCCGCCGTTCCTGATCGCTTGCCATCTCAATAAACCTCTTTCCAAAAGAGTGTCTACTCGGAACGCCCTTCTAATGCTGCCAGCAGGTGCTCGGCTTCTTCAACACTGATCTTCTTTTCCTGAAGCATCCGCAAGATCATCAAACGTTCCTCATCAGAAACCTGAGGCGAAGCAGGACGGGGCGGCTCTCCAGGGACAGGAGGGCGCCACTCGAAATTCCAGGCAAAGCCGCCCGACCGGCTGCGCCGTTCGGCGGCCCGCGCCTTCAATTCTGCCTTACGCGCGGCTGCCTCAATCTTACGCTGCATACGCTCTTGAGCCCGGCGCAGCTTATCCTGGGCGCGCTGGCTGGAGCGATCAGATGCCTGGCGGGTGCGCTCTAAGATCCGGTCGACCTCGACACCCGGCAGGTTCATGGAAGCCAATCGCTGCTGTAGTTCTTCCATTTGACGGTCTAATATCGCGCCGTGAGAACGCAGCTCGCTTTCAACTTGCTCAGCGATCTGATCCGCCAGCTCGGCTTGCAGGTCAACCTGCTCGCCCCAGTCGACATCCCTGCTTTCAAAGGATACCCCACCGCCGGCGGTGAGCTTCATTTCTGCTTCGCCTGCTCCCATAATCTGTTGGTGGGTTGGCTGGTTCAGCGTAGAATATTCATCGGCAATTCTTACCTGGATATTTTGCGCACCGCTGGTCAGGTCTACTTTCAGACTGGCATCCTCTGGCACCCGGCAGTGGATTTCTCCGCCGGCAGTCACCTGGTAGTGCTTACCCAGCAGCAAAGACAGGCGCAGCCGGGCACTGCCTCCCACAACGACATGCAGGTCTCCTTCAAGGTCGCGCACATCCAGATCTCCGCCGATTTCGAGCCTGCAGGCGCCTTCCACATCCCGCACGATGGCATTCCCACCGACCGAGATGACTTCCAAATCACCAGCCACACGCTTAACAATCAGCTCGCCGTCTACTTGTTCAACCTTAACCGGACCGACATCGCGCAGTTCCAGGCTCCCGTCAACAGTTTCAATCTCGATTGCCTGTTCAACGTACTTGATGTGGGCGCCGCCATGCACACGTTCGATACGCAGGTGTGACTCCTGCGGCAGGCGAACCAGCAAATCCTGGTGGCAGGAGATCCGAATCTCCTCGTCGCTGTGTTCAACCTTCAGCTCTTCCTCGGAACCGGTCTTGAGCAGGATTTCCGGGCGATCCCAACCTTTCAACTGCAGGTTGCCGCTAATTTTCTCCAGAACCACCCTGGGACTCTCGCCGCTGTTGATCAATCTGGTGGTCATCTCAGCCTCCTCGCTCCTTGAGCAGCTGCATTGCCTTCTCAGCGCTGATGAGGCCGCGATCCAGGTTTTCAAGGATTTTCTGGCGATCCTCATCGCTCAACCCAGCTGCATCTTCATTGGTTCCGGGTTCGTACCCCAGGGCGCGAATCACCTCGTGCAGCCGGTTGCGGATCGTAGGGTACGACAGCCCCAGTTCTCCTTCCATGCGGGTAATCTTGCCTTCGCAGCGAACGAAGGTCTCGATGAAGCCTATTTGTTCGGCGGTTAGCTGCGCAAAGGAGGTGGCAATAAAACGGCTTTCGATGGTCGTGTCACAATCCCGGCAGTGTATACGGGTGACATGTACCTCTCCACCGCAGATTGGGCATTTACTGGGCAATACGTTCATGGTTCACATCCTCGTATCCTGAAGAACACAAGTTATAGCGGATTAACAATCCTTAAACGTATTATATTGATATTTTATTATTTCGTCAAGGGAAATTAAGAATATTGAAATGTCATTTCGAAAAATCAATGCGGCAGACCGGCGGAGAGCGCTGCCGAGCCCTATCGAGACGTGCCTGGCAAGTCCGGGAGGTTAGCGCGGCTCCCTTTGGATGAAACTGGCGCTGTTAGAACAATCGCAAGCGGTGACCACACTTGAAAGACGTGTCAGTGTGCCCTGGTAGACGCTGGGCCCGTTATGCGCCACCCAGCCATCCAGGTTGAAAGCCAGCACGCCTCCGGCAAAACCTGCTGCCGGGATCCACTCCCCGTTGTACTTGCGTGCAATGTGAATATGGGTACCGGTGCTGGAGCCGCCCTCACAAGAGGGATGTCCGATGCGATCACCGGCTTTCAATACGGCTCCCAATGGAGCGCGGCCAAAACTCGCCAGGTGCAAATAGAAAATCGCCCAACCTGTATTTTCGTTGCCGTCCCCGTCCAGGTCGAGAATAACTTCGCCGACGTCGACGCGCGCCACCACGCCATCCGCAATGGCAACCGCCCATACATCGGTTTCCTGGCAGCCCGAGGCTGCCGACGGCGGAGCAAAATCGATCGCCGCATAAGGGCGGGCACTTCCCCAGGCTGTGTGCGGGCCTCCCGTATAAGCCCAAACCAGACCCGGTTCAAACGGCAGCAAGAACGGCGGCTGTTCCAGGCTGCCGGGGATATGCAGATCGTTCATTTGCCAGGGGTCGCCAAACAAGCCGCTATAGGTGCTGGCAAAACCTTCGGGGCTGGTGGCACGCACAAAATTTTCTACCCCCATGAGGGCGTTAAAAAACCGGTGCAAACCAACCGTGGCGGCATTTTGCCAGGGGTCGAAAAGCACCATGCGCCCATCATGCAGTTCCAGGCTGGATAGATCAGCCGTACGCCAGGCATAGTAGCCATCGTTCAGCAAATTGGCGCCCCATAGGAGCTGCCTGTAAAGGCCTTCACGCCTGCGGTCGCGGTTGCCCAGGGGATATGTCAGCTCATCCGGAGCCGGCTCAGGATTGCTCAATGCCCCCGATTGGTATTCAAGCAGCGCCAGCAGCAGGCGCGGGCTGACGCTGAACTTGAGCGCCACCAGGTTTACGATCTCGGCAGCGCCGCGTTCTCCGCCTTCAGCATATTCGCGGTAGCCGGCTAGCCAACCAGGATGCCCGGCGACAAACTCTGCGGTCTGGAAACCTGCCTGGACAGGGCTGTTAACAAAATGGCTGTCCGGCAGTATGCGGTAATCACTGCCCCACAGCGGCAGGTAATAAATCGGTATCTTCATGGGCATACTGCCCGGCATGGTGGTAGCCGATTCGGGGATGAAGGTGTTTGCCTGGCGGATTTCTTCGACGGTGGTGTTAAATCGCGAGGCCAGCCCTGCCAGTGTGTCCCCCGGTTGAGCGATGTAGTCCACCAGCTCGCCCGGCGCATAACGCGGCCGGTTTGAGAACAGACCTGGGATATCCCCGAATTGTTGATCTCCGGAGCCGGTCTCGAGCCCTTCCCCGGACTCGGCGTTCGAGCCAGACTGCGCTCCCAAAAACGGAAGAGCCGCCGGGGAGTTTTGACAGGCGCTCAACAGCCACACGGCAATCAGGAATAGAAGCAGCGGCGGAAAGGCTTGGCGCGGGGGAGAAAAAAGGCGCGCTTTCATGGGCGCGAAATTATACCTTAATACGGATCTTCATCAGTGCGCATGATATTGGTACCGAAGGAGCCACAGGTGCATGCCTCCACCGTCTGGTCGCCGCGGGTCATTGTCCCTTTGTAGGCAGCCTCGCCGTCATACACACGCCAGCCGCTCAGCACAAATGGCATCGGCCCATCGGCGGCAATCCACTCACCATTATACTTGCGAGCGAAGTGCACGTGCGTTCCAGTTGCCTGCCCTCCCTCGCAGGATGGGTGACCCAGGCGGTCTCCAGTTTCCACCCACGAGCCAACGGGGATGCTGCCTTTGACGGAGACATGCAGATAAAGCAGAACCCACCCGGTCTGCTCGTGACCATCCCCGTCCAGATCCAATACCATCAGGCCTCTTTCAGAGCGAACCACCAGTCCAGACGCAGAAGCCGTCACCCAGGCGTAGGATTCGGTACAGCCGGGGGTATCGCTGGCGGGGGCAAAATCAATGGCTGCATAAGAGCCTTCGTGCTCCCAGGCACCGTGCGGCCCCCCGCTATAGCTCCACAGACGATTTTTCTCGAAGGGCAGCACCAGTTGGGGCTGCTGCAATCCAGGCGGGTACAGCGGTTCAACCGTCTGTGCCCGCACCCAGGGATTGCCAAACATGCGCTCATACAAAGTCGGGAAACCGTCAACCAGGCTCAACGCCTGCACCCAGCGCTGGCTGTCAAAAATCTTGGAGAAATAATACTGCACTGCCACGCTGCCGGCGTTCTGGTCGGGAGCCAACCGGGCACTGATCCCATCCGAAAATCGCAAATCCAGCAGGCGCCCTTCTCGCCAGTAATAGTACCCCACCGAGAGATGGTTCACTGCCCACACCAGCTGCTTATACAGCCCTTTTGAATTCAAATCCACATACCCCATCGGGTAGTCGCGAGCGCTGCCGCCTGCCGGTTGTCCATACACCCAACCGCTCTGATATTCCAGCAGTGCCAGGAGCAAACGCGGGTTGATGGAGTTTTCGATTGCCACCCGCCTGATTACAGCAGCTCCGCTGGTCGTGCCCGTGCTTTGCAGCCATTCCTTGTAAGTGCTGAGATAGCCGCCAGCCTGGGTGGCATATTCCTCGATATTCAAGTCAACCGCCGATGGAGAGTACACCAGCTCGCTGTCTGGGATCAGGCGCTGCGAGGAGGTGGTGTTGAACAGGCGGCGGGGAATCAACAGCAGCTGGTTGGGTGGAAGCAGTGCGTCGCCAGGCAGTGGTTCTGGCGAGGTGATCTCGCCTGGCTCAACTCCGAAGCGCACCGCTACGACAGGCAGCGTATCGGCTGCCTGTGTATAGTATAAGATCGGCATTTTATTCAACGCTTCTGCAGAGGGAGTCGCCGGTTTGGGCAGTTCCACCTGGGCCGTCACAGCGGTCGGCTCGAGCAGCTGAACCGGTTGGGGTTCCGGGGTGTTCTGCGGTTGAGAAGCCGGTGGGGTGGCAAATAAAAAGTTCAGTTCGGAGGACGGGGTAGCCGGTGCGGTTGGCGGGATGAAATATACCGGAGCTGCAACGCAGGCGTTGAGCAGCAAGCTGGTGATCAATACCAACGAATAAACGCGCAGCTTCATGCCTGCGTTCACCTTTTTTTCATACCGGATCAGCGCACACATCATTTTCCTCACCCTGTCTGTCTCCCCGCCTTAGCGCGAAATGAGATTGTCGCCGCGGCCTTCCCAGGCCTCGATAGAGTGTCCATTTTTCTCCAGAAAACCATCGTACTGCTTACCGGTGCCGCGCGAGACCCATTCATCCATGATAAACGGCAGGGTTTGATCCGCCGGGATCCATTCACCATTATATTTTCGCGCCACATGCACGTGCGTGCCAGTAGAGACACCCCCCTCACAGGAAGCGTGACCAATGCGCTGCCCGGCTTTCAGGATCATCCCTTCAGGCACGCGATCGCGGCTTTCGATATGCATATACAGGATCACCCAGCCGGTTTGTTCGTAGCCATCGCTATCCAGGTCCTGCAGGACGGCGCCTCCACCGGAGCGGACGACCAGCCCGTCCGTTATGGCAACCACCCAATCATCGCTGGGTACGCAGCCCAATTGATCGCCGGGTGGAGCAAAATCCAGGGCCGCCCAGGCAGAACCATCCCCCCAACCGCCATGCGGACCTCCGGTAAACGCCCATTCGCGCCCGGATTCGAAAGGCAGCTGCATGTGCGGCTGCTGCAAACCAGGCGGCACCAGCGGCTCGATGGCAAAATCGAAAGGATAGCCAAACATATTTTGGAAGGTAGCGAACAAGCCGTCCTGGGTAACCGCCCGCTGCCAGCCTTCTCGCCCGTAAAGACGAGCGAAGAGCTGCTGAACACCGGCGGTGCCGGCATTGATCGTGGCGTGTACCGGCACCACGCTGCCGTCAAACAGGGTCCAGCTGGCAGCCGCGTTGACCCGCCAGGCGTAATAGCCCAGATTCAAGTTGTCGGCGACGAAGGCTAACTGGCGGTACAGGCCGCGCCGCCAGGTATCGTAAACTCCGATGGGGTAATCCTTGGTGGTCGTGTCAGGGCTTGACTTAGTTACCCAGCCGCTCTGATATTCCAAAACCGCCAGCAGCAGGCGAGGATTGACCGAAAAATCCGACGCTACCTGGTGCACGATCTCAACCCCGCTCATACTCCGCTCAGATACATCTTCCGAGTAGGATGCCAGGTAGCCGCCTTGAGATTGGACATAGGCTGAGATATCGAAAAGCGCATTGCCGGGGCCATAAACCAGCTCTGCGTCCGGGATGACTTTGAAATCTGGCCCAATCTGTCCCGGCTCAGGGGCAGGTATAATCAAAACCTGCCCCACTTCTAAAAGGTTGGGGTTGGCGAGCGTATTGCTGCTGATCAGCTGCTCCAGGCTGACACCATACCCTTGAGCGATGCGCCCCAGGGTATCGCCGGGCTGAACGACATATTGTTCCTCGCCGGTACGCAAGGAGGGCAGGGCATGGGGACGGTCTGGCGTAGGAGTCAGTATTGGGGCGCCCGGCATGCGCGTGGGCGGCAGCCAGGGAAAAGGGGTGAATGTGGGCTGTAGAGTCGCACCACCTACCGAACTCCCTGGTACTTGCCAGGCAGCGGCATCGTCGGGCGTGATCGCACGTGAGCAAGCGAGCAGTGCTCCCAAGAGAGCGACCAGGGCAGCAGCGAGCTGCACAGTCAGCAGGCGGTGTGGCCTTCTTTGCATGGTAGTTATTTAACGTTATTCTACCCTGAAATTAAGATTGCAGGCAAGGGTTGCCGGATTAGAACGATAAGAATGCTGTTGCAAGCCTTGTGCCGTGTGCTCGCGGAACCCTGGGGTGCTCCATTCTTGCAGCAGCACACGCCCAGCTCTTGCCCGCAGTATAATTAGGCATAATTGTGAGCCAAAACCGGACATCGTCGAAAGAGAAACTTATGAGCAGTAAAATTGTTGAGTGTATCGCCAATTACTCGGAAGCGCGCCGCCCGGAAGTCGTGGAAGCCATTGCCGCGGCTATTCGCAGCGTGGCAGGAGTACACCTGCTGGACCGCCATTCCGACCTCGATCACAACCGCACGGTGCTGACCTTCGCCGGCCCGCCTGAGGCTGTAGAGGAAGCAGCCTTTCGATCCATCGCCGAGGCGGCTCGGCAGATCAACCTGGACGAACACCGCGGAGAGCACCCGCGCATCGGCGCAACCGACGTGGTGCCGTTTGTGCCCATCTCAGGCGTAAGCATGCAGGACTGCGTCGAAACTGCCCGGCGGCTGGGCAGCCGCGTGGGTAAAGAATTGGGCATTCCCGTCTACCTGTATGAGCAGGCAGCCAACCGCCCGGACCGGGTAAATCTGGAAGATATCCGCCGCGGGCAGTACGAGGGCTTGAAAGAAGAAATCCTGACCAACCCGAGCCGGCAGCCTGATTTTGGCCCGGGGCAGTTGGGCACCGCCGGTGCAACGGTTATCGGCGCGCGCCACCCTCTGATCGCCTTCAACGTTTACCTGACCAGCGATGATGTTTCCATTGCTCGCAAGATTGCCAAGGCCATCCGCCATTCTTCGGGAGGGCTGCGCTATCTCAAGGCGCTGGGCCTGCTGGTCGAAGGTCGGGCGCAAGTTTCTATGAACCTGACCAACTTCCAGGCTACACCCCTCGCTCGCGTGGTAGAGACGATCCGCCGTGAAGCGGAGCGCTACGGGGTAAACATCCATCACAGCGAGCTGGTCGGGCTGATCCCTGAGGCCGCCCTGGTGGATGCTGCGGTCTGGTATACCCAGCTCGATCAGTTCGATCCGGAGCAGGTGCTGGAGAGGCGCCTGCAGGCCGCACTGGAGGCTGGCACCACACAGAGTGCACCGCAAGCCCAGATGGGCAAAGATCTGTTGGACGCCCTCTCGGCAGATACGCCAACGCCCGGCGGCGGTTCCGCATCGGCGTACAGCGGCGCCATGGGGGCCGCGCTGGTGGTTATGGTAGCGCGCCTGACGCTTGGCAAGAAGAAATACGCTGACGTGCAGGATTTGATGCAGCAGCTTTTGTCGCGCGCCGAACGCCTGCAGGCTGAGCTGCTGGAAGATGTCAGCAAGGATGCGGCTGCCTTCGAGGCCGTGATGGCGGCCTACCGCCTGCTCAAAGACACGCCCGAAGAGCAGGCGCAGCGCCAGCAGGCGATCGAGGCGGCAACCCTGGCAGCGACGCAGACCCCGCTTGAAGTGGCCCGTAAAGCTGTGGACGTACTGGCACTGGCTAAACAGGCCGTGGCGCAGGGCAATGTTAACGCCATTTCCGACGGCGCGGTGGGGGCAGCCCTGGCGCGCACGGCGCTTACCGGCGCCGGCTACAACGTGCGCATCAACCTGCCGGGGTTGAAAGATCGCCAGGCTGCCGGGGCGCTGCTGGCAAAGCTGGCAAATTTGGAAAGCCAGGCGGCTACGTTAGAAGCAGAAGTGCGCCAGCAGCTCCAGGAGCGCGCAGGCCTGGCACCGGGATGATGTTCAAGGCAAAACCAATTTTGAGACCGGTGCACCGGTCGCTCTTTCTCGTTCTGGCGCTGATCGTAGTACTATTGCTTTCTGCCTGCTCGCAAGCCAGTGCAGCCGTCCAGGATGGAGCGACGACTCAGCCGCCCGCGCTGCCAACCCGGACTGCCCTCCCCTCCCAGCCGGTCCCCAGCGCCACCGCAGCGATGCAATATACGCCCACGGCAGTGCGCAGCGTGCCCCCTGCCCGCGAGCTGGCGACCGCCGCGCCAACCATGGCGCGGCTGGCTTTTCCCACCCTGTGTGCAGATTGGTGCGGTTTTGAGCATGTTTTTTCTTTCAGCCGGCCGCTGCCCGCAAGCGCTCAGCTGGCGATTGACCCGTCCTACCGTTTCGGCAGCACGCAGAACGGCGCTCGCGATCCGCACCACGGCGTAGAATTTCTCAACCCATCCGGCACTCCGGTGCTGGCAGCAGGCGACGGGACAGTGGTCATCGCCGGCGACGACACCCGGCAGCTTCACAGCCCATACTACAATTTCTATGGCAACCTGGTCGTGATGCAGCACAACCTGCCCGGTCTGGAGCAGCCGGTCTTCACCCTGTATGCCCACCTCTCGGAAATCGACGTGCAGGTTGGCGACCAGCTCAAGGCAGGCGACCCGCTCGGCAAGGTGGGCATGAGCGGCAGCGCGACCGGAAGCCATCTGCACTTCGAGGTGCGCCTGGGCGAAAACATCTACGCTGCCTCGCGCAACCCGGAGCTGTGGCTGAAACCTCTGGAGGGGCCAGACGGCAGCCGCTATGCTGCCCTGGCAGGGCGCATCCTGTATCCTCCCGGCTACCGTTCCGAGCTTTCAAGCGTCGTCATCGAGCGCCTGATCGGCCCCAAAGGCGACGCCATCTCACAGGTTTACCTGACACCTTATGAAGAAAGCGCTCTGAGCGGGCAGCCCCCCTGGGAAGAAACTTTCGCCGCCGGCGATCTGCCGCCCGGCTGGTACCGCATCACCTTCATCCAGTTTGGTATACAGCATCGCGAGGTGCAGCTCTTACCGGACCAGCTTACCCTGGTCACCTTTGACCTTCGATCTGGACAATAACGGCGAGGACTCTATGAGGCGCAAACCGACCGGCTGGACTCGAATGATCAACCTGACGATCTTGCTGGCGCTGCTGGCTTCCGCCTGCCAGGTTTTCTCGCCCGGCGGCGATCTCAACCAGCCGGAAATTGCCGCCCAACCGCCTTTTCAACTGTTCTCCCGGCGCGAGCCTACACTGACGCCGTTCCAGCCATCGCCGCCCACACCCACCCCTGCGCCCACGCCAACCTCCCCTGCCCCGAAGCTGCTGTCGGTGTGGAGCCCGGCGCCCCTGCCGGCGGAG
>JBGSTO010000336.1:0-11697 GCA_041736465.1 Anaerolineales bacterium
TTCTGGCTTGGGTTGAGTGTGCTGCTGAACGCAAACCAGCGCACCTGGGGGTTGTGGGCTGCCTCCAGTGCGCTGCTCATGGGAGGGCTGTTTTTTGCGGTGCACACGATCTTCCTGGGTTATGGCCCAGGCATATTCAACCCACAGCTAGACTTTTGGTGGCGACTGGGTTGGATGCCGGTGGTGATACTGCCATATATCTGGTATGCGGTCATGCTGTGGTATGCCGGTTTGTGGGATCCCCCAAAAATCTGGTTGGCTGGTCGCCATAGAGCCTGGTTTTCCCTAACCACACTGCTGGCAGTTGTCGTCACATGGATGTTGTTTTTCGCCAATCCCCTGCCATCCCTCTCGCAGGTCTATGCAACCGACTTCTCATCGACGCCGCTTATCGCTGGAATACCTCTTTTAGGCTTGATCTACCCGCTTTATCTCATCCTGTGTACCAGCTTCGCTTTGGATACACTGCGCAAACCTGGCCCTGCACGCCGCCCCCTGGGCGATCAGGCTCGGCGCCGGGCGCTCCCCTGGCTCACCACTGCCACACTGCTCTTGATCCTGGTCAGCATGCTGGTCGGAGGGTTGATGGTCTGGTTGACCTGGCAGCTGCCGCTGCAGCCAATGGCTGGGCTCATCTTACCGGCAGTGACCGTCTTCGATCTGGGTGTCGCCGCGTTGATAACCATCTCGATCCTGGTAGTTGGTCAGGCAATCGTTTCCTACGAGGTATTCACCGGCAGGAAACTTCCCTTGCAGGGTTTGCGCCGCGCCTGGCATGGCGCCATCCTGCTGGCAGCCAGTTATTCGGGGGCAGTTAGCTTTTTCCAGCACTACTCCATGCCGGCGGTATTCGGCATGCTCCTGGCATCAATATTAATGACCTTATTCTTTGCCTTGTGGAGCTGGCAGACCTTACGAGAGCGATACCAACCCCTGCAATCCCTGCAGCCCATCTTTCGTGGCCCACACCTGTACCGGCAGCTCCTGCGCTCGCAATCGGCGGCGCCGGTTTTACACGCCCAGGATTTATTCGATGCCCTGTGCAGCCAGATTCTGGATGCCTCCCTTGCCATTCTGATACCGGCTGGCCCCTTCCGCGCGTTGGAGGGGATCAACACGCTGCACTATCCAGCCGGCGACCCGGCACGGCAGCCGACTGTCGAAATCCCACCAGAAGCGCAGGACCCCGGCTCACCCGATATTCTATCCATCGAAGGAGCGGGGTATGGCGCCGCGCGTTGGATGGTTCTCCTGCGCAGCGGTAATGAGCTGGTCGGGCTGCTCTTATTGGGCGAGAAACGCTCCACCGGCCTATACAGCCAGGAGGAGATTGAAACCGCCCGCGCCGTTGCCGAACGCCTGCTAGACAGCCTGGCGGCTGCAGAAATCACCCGCCGGTTGATCGAGCTGCAGCGTGAACGCCTGGTTGAAGCCGGGCTGTTGGACCAGCATGCCCGGCGCGTACTGCACGACGAGGTGCTGCCTGACCTTCACGCCGCGCTGCTCGGCTTGAACGAAAGCGACCCTTCACAGACCGGTGCACTCCAGTCTGTGACACAGAACCTGGCATCCGCCCACCGCCAGATTGCCGACCTGCTTCGCCAGGCGCCGCCTTCTTACCCGGCTACACTGGCGCGCCTGGGATTGCTTGCTGCTCTGCGCGAGGCATCTCAAGAACTACGCGACTCTTTTGACCACATTGAATGGGATATCCCGGAATCAGTGCAGGCAGCCATGCGCCTGCTGCCGTTGGCAGAAACGCAGGTGCTCTTCTACGCTGCCCGAGAAGCCATGCGCAACGCAGCCCGCCACGCAAAACGCAGCAGCGCATCCCATCAGCTGCGCCTGGTCGTTCAGGGGAAGCTGCAGGACGGTCTGGTGCTGGAAATCGAGGATAATGGGGGTGGAGTTACGGGCCAGGCTGGTGGCAGCGGGAGCGGGCGCGGGAGCGGGCAGGGATTGGCGCTGCATTCTACCATGATGGCTGTAATCGGCGGCTCGCTGGCTTTATCCGGCAAGCCCGGGGAATCCACACGGGTTACCCTGCGGCTTCCGCAGGCTGGCGCTACGCCAGATTCGCCCGCAGCGGCATAGCCTGGACTTCTCGCACGGCGCGCACGAAAGCCTGTGCCATCGTCTCAAGGTTGATTTCCTGCGCCACGATATGGTAAGAAGCCATGCCCATCTGGCGCAGGCGGGGTATATCCTCGAGCGCTTGCCGCAGCGTATTTGCCAACGCCAGGGGGTCCTCTGCCGGAATCTGCCAGCCATTTTCGGGGCGCACCAGGTCATCCTGAGTGCCATCCCCCTGCGCCACGATGACCGCCAGTCCCTGCGCCATGGCATCTTGCACTGCCAGCCCCCCGGTACCCGGCAGCACAAACAGGTCAGCAGCCTGAAAGTAGGCGCTTAATGCCTGCCCGTAAGCAGGACCCACAAAGCGCGCCCGCGGATACACGCGGCGCGCCTGCTGCTCGAAAGACTCTTTCGCCGGTCCACTGCCAACGATGGTCAATTCCGGCTGCAAAGTTTCCGGCAGCATGGCGCAGGCTTCCAACAGGTGATCGATACGCTTGCGAGCCTGCAAACGTCCAACGAACAACACTTCCGCTCGCTTTCCGGGCTGCACCGGGCGCTCCGGCGGAGGCACAGCCGGGCGCGGTGAGGCGGCATTATGGGCCACAAACACGCGCTCAGCGGGCGCGCCCAGGGCGCGATATTCTTCTGCGCCGCGCTGGCTGTATGCCACCAACCCATCGAACTGACGGAAGAAATTCCGCCGGCTCAGGCTGCGCAGCCCAGCCAGGCGAAATTTCGAGGGCGCCGGCGCCGGAGAGATAGCTCCCGGCGCACCCAGCCCCCAGCCGACGACCGGTCTGCCACGCGCATGCATCCAGCGCACTGCCAGGCGCGTGCTCAATATGCGCGGGTTGGCTTCGACCACGAGAAAATCCGGCTGCCAACCTGCCAGCCAGCGCAGCAAACCAAACTGCCAGCAAAAATAAAATGGCTGTTCCACTCTTCCCAGGTGGAGGTTGCGGGCGTTGTACCGGCGGGCGATGCGCAGCTCCTGAGCTGCATGAATCGCCTCGCTTGCGGCTGGCGCTCCGGCAAACACTCCCAGCCCTGAGCGGCAGTGATCCCCAAGCAGATCGAAGAAAGCAGCCCGGTACGCCGGCAGCACCCGCTGCTGCACGCTCAAACGGAGGTCGAGGGTTTCATCCAAGGCGATTCACCCGATTCCCGGTTCACCCAAAAGGTAGGATTTCCAATCCAGTTCATCCAGGCTATCGACCAGCGGGAAGTCAGCCGCCAGGCGACGGATGCGGTAGCTTGCCGCGGACAGCTCCTGCCAGGCTGCCCGGGCGGACTCGGGACCATGCAGCTCCATGATCAATACCGGTCGCGCCTGGCGCAGCACGCGGCGCATCCCTGGCAGAGCCAGAACCTCACCACCCTCGATATCCAGCTTAATGATTTGCGGAGCAGGGTGCCCTTGCTGGTAGACAAATTCATCCAGGGAAATACCGGGAACGCTCACCGGCTGCAGGTATGCCATGTTGCTGCGCCCTGCCGAGCCTTCTGCCTTTCCGGTGCCTCCGGAAGGGCCGACCAGAAACTGCACTTCGCCGGTCTGATCCACCACCGCGGCGTGAACTACCTGCACGCTGGCGGCGAACGGATTCAGGGACAAATTTTGACGCAAACGGCCCACATTCGCGGGCAGGGCTTCGAAAGCATACACGCTGCCGCCGTCGCCAGCAGCCTTTGCCAGCATCAAAGTGATGTACCCGATATTCGCGCCGATATCATACGCCACCATCCCCGGGCGTACCCAGTGCTGCACGGCTGACTGCAGTTCCAGCTCGTACGTCCCCAGCCAATAATCCTTCTCGGATTGCAAATCCAGGCGCAGGGAGGCGCCCTCCAGGCTGCCGGCAGCCACGCGCACCTCAACCGGTTCACGAGGGACGGCGCGGTTCAAACCTCTCCGGATCAGGCGCGCCAGCCACGGGAGGCGGTAGATGGCCTTGAGGGCTCCGGCAGGGAGCAGGCGGGCGCCGATCTCAGCCAGCGATAGGGCTATCTTTCTCATACTGATCTATCCTGACCCGACGATCCTGCTCATTACAGGAGGTCGAGCGCATCCAGGTATCCCTGGGCCATCTGCTCCACACCGAAACCCGCCTCGGCGCGCTGGCGCGCGGCATAGCGGAAACGCGGCTGTTGGACCAAGACCTGGCTGGCTGCCTCCACCAATGCAGCCGTGTCCGGCGGAGCCAAACGCCAGGGGTCGCCGCCATACGGCGCCAGCCGCCCGGCTTCACCTGTCACCAGTTCAGGTAGCGCGCCGGTATCGAAAGCTGCCACAGGCAGCCCGCAGGCCAACGCCTCGATCACCGAGTTTGGGCAGGCGGCATTGACGTCAGAAGAAAACAAAACATGCGCCGAGCGGTCGATCTCGGGGATGCGCTCACCCGCCACCTGACCCGCCCAAATCACCGGTACGGAAGCTTGCTCCTGCCAGTGAGCCTTTACTTCCTCATCGACGCGTCCAACCACCATCAGCTCCAAAGGAAACTCCGGCCCCAATTTAAGTGCCAGACCGTGCATCAAAGCAATCGCCGTCTCCAGACCGGTCTCGTAGCCGCCCATCAGACTGCCTTCCACCAGCAGCACCCGCCAGCGGTTTTGAGGACGCTGATAGGCCCCTTGAGGGTGATAAACCCGCAGGTCGACGCCGTTATACACGACCGTATCCGGCGCCGCCGCCGCCCCGTGTTCGCGCTGCCACCACTGCCTGGAAAATTGGCTCTGGTAAACAATGACGTCAGCCAACCGGCTGCGAATGAACGCCAGCAGTAGGTTGCCGTACTCGGCCCGCAGGTAATGCCGCAGCCCGGTGCGCCGCAGCCGGTGCATCCAATTCATACCATCCAGGCGCTGGATCAGCGGTATCCCGCGGCGGCGCGCCTGCCATAAGCCGCCTAGCTGGCGTGTGCCGCCGATAACCAGTACGGCATCATAGGGTAAGTCGTCCAGGTCAAAACACACCTGGATGCCGCGGGCATCCAGGGCGGCTGCCATCTTTTGCTGGAAAGAGACCATGCCGCCAACACCGCTGAGCCTTGGCACCATGCACAGGCGCCGGATAGGCTGCGCCATCAGCCCACTTGCTCTCCGCCGGGGCTGCCAGCCTCCCGGCGACCGACGCAGTGCGCCGGCACACCGGCCCAAATTTCGTATTCGCCGGTGGACTGCAGCAGCACGGCATTGGCGCCGACCACCGTGCCGCGCCGCACATGTAATACCCCCTGGCTGCACAGCACCTTCGATCCAGGGGAGAGAATGACATCATCCTCGATCACGATGCCCTCGAAACGCGACTGGCTCGCCGGGCGATAAATGTCGCCGCGCCCCACGCCCGCCCCCGGATAAACCTTGACCCGATTCCCAATCATGGTGCGAGAATGGATCACCACGCCAGAACCGCCGTGGGCCAGCTCGAAATCCACCCCCACCGGCACCGAACGGGGGATTTCAACACCCAGCAGCTTAAGACCGTAATATGCCAGCCTGCCCAGCACGGGCCACCGGCGAGCGTAGACGAGTAAAGTTGGCAGGTCTCGGGCCATTTGCATGAGCCTATCTCTCGGCGAGGCGTACCTTCGTACGGCTAAGAATGATCCAGGATTGCCTGTAGAATGCGCTGCGCCGCTTTGCCATCTCCGTAAGGATTGGCTGCCGAGGCCATGCGGGCGTATTCGGCAGGGTTGTCGAGCAGCAGCCGTGCCTGGTTGACGATGTGCTGGGTATCGGTGCCAACCAGGCGCACGGTGCCGGCTTGCACGCCTTCCGGTCGCTCAGTCACTTCACGCATCACCAGCACCGGCACACCAAAACCTGGAACCTCCTCCTGCAAACCGCCCGAATCGGTCAGCACCAGGGCAGCGCGCTTCATCATATGAACCATGGGCAAATAATCTAAAGGAGGCGTCAGGATAATGTTCGGTACGTCGCCAAGCAGGCGGTAAACCGGCCCCTGAACATTGGGATTCAAATGCACCGGGTAAACCAGCTGCAAGCTGTCCCCGTACGTCTCGGCGAGCGTCTTCAAGGCAGTGCAGATATTTTCTAGCGGCGCGCCGAAATTTTCCCGCCGGTGGGCAGTGATCAGCACCAGGCGGCGCTCAGCCTTCCCTTCCACTGGAATGCCCGCCTGCCCCAACAAACGCAGGGATTCGGCATCCGGAGGCAGATTTGACACCGAATGCAAGGCGTCGATGACCGGGTTGCCGGTAACGATGATTTGTTCGGCAGGCACGCCCTCGCGCAGCAGATTTTGCCGCGACCACTCAGTAGGTGCAAAGTGCAGATCGGTGACGACACCGGCGACGCGGCGGTTGATCTCCTCCGGGAATGGCTGCCACTTATCTCCGGTGCGCAGCCCGGCCTCGACATGCCCAACCTTTATGCGGTGATAATAGGACAGCAGGGCAGCCGCCATGACAGTCGTCGTATCCCCCTGCACCAGCACCCAATCCGGCTGCAGACGCCGCAGCACCGGATCCAGGTGGGTGAATACCGCCGCAGTCAGCTCTGCCAGCGATTGGTCTGGACGCATCAAATCCAGGTCGACGTCCGGCTGTATTTGGAACAGCTCCAGCACCTGATCGAGCATTTGCCGGTGTTGGGCTGTCACGCAAACCAGCGATTCAATACCGGGAGTGTTCGAAAGCAGGCGTACCACCGGCGCCATCTTGACTGCTTCGGGGCGGGTGCCAAATACGGAGAGAACGCGCAGGTCAGCCATCATCCACCCGCCGGTAAAGTCACATCCTGGTCGTACAATCCCCGGCCCACGCCCAGGCGGAAAAGCCCGAAACCGGCCTTCGACCAATCCTGCAGGGGCCAGCCATTGACCGTATCGACAGCCAGCCGGGCAGGCGTCTTTTGCGCCAGAAGGTAAGGATCCTGCTCGCGCAGCACCTGGTGGCCCACCAGCAGGATGAGCAGTTCGGCATCGCGCACGGCATCTTCCAGGCTGGCTACTGCCCGAACACCTGGCAAATTGGGCTCCGGCTTGAACGGCTCATAAGCCACTATCTGAGCACCGGCTTGCGCCAGCAGGTGCACCACCTCCACCGCCGGGCTTTCACGGAGATCATCCACGTCCGGCTTGTATGCCAATCCCAGGGCCGCAATGCGCCGCCCGTGCAGGGGCGCCTGCAGCTCCAAACCAAAGGCGCGGCGTACCGTCGCCGCCACGTGCGCGGGTTGGCCATCGTTTACATTGCGGGCCGTACGGATCAATGGCGTCAAATCTGGGGCCGCTTCTACTAAAAACCAGGGATCGACGCTGATGCAGTGCCCACCCACGCCCGGCCCAGGGCGCAGGATCTTGACGCGTGGGTGCCGGTTGGCAATGGAGATCGCTTCCCACACATCGATGCCAAAGCGCTCCGCCAGGTGGGCAAATTCATTGGCGATGGCAATATTGACATCCCTGTAGGTGTTTTCCATCAGCTTGACCATCTCTGCGGTGGTGGCGTTGGTCATCACGATCTCGCCGCGCACAAAGGTGGCGTACAAATCTCGCCCCGCCTGGGTAGAAGCCAGGTCGACCCCACCGATCACGCGGGCGTTTTCAATCAATTCACGTAGAATTTGACCCGGCAGCACTCGCTCGGGAGAATAAGCCAGGCGGAAATCTATCCCGGTCCTCAAGCCAGAGCGCTCCAGGATTGGCGCCACCACGTTGACAGTGGTCAATGGAGGCGAGGTCGACTCCAGCACAACCAGATTGCCCGGCTGGAGGCAGGAGGCGATCTGTTCGGCAGCCGACTGCACCGCGCGCAGGTCGGCGCGTTTATCATCGTAGAACGGCGTCGGCACGGCAATAATGAATGCGTCAGCCGGTTCAGGCGATTCGCTGATCTTGAGATTGCCGGATCCAATGGCAGCCTGCACTAAAGTGCGCAAGCCGGGTTCGTGAATGTGCAGCCCGCCGGAGCGCAGCGTGTGTAAAACCTGGGGGTTGATATCCACACCCACTACCTGAAGTCCGTGCGTGGCAAATGTGCTGGCGGTGGGCAGTCCAATATAGCCCAACCCGATCACACAGATCTTTTCGAATTTCACACCGATCTCCTTCGATGAAACCAGGATGGTTTTGAATTTGGCTGAATTATGCCACACTAAGGAGAAAACCAGGAGAATTTCGACCTTGACACAGAACTAATGTTCTGATATAGTTATCTTAGCACAAATGAACGAATTATTCTTTTCACCACGTACATGCTATGGCAGAACCTTCTGCCAGGAGGTACAACTACAATGATGGCTCGTAAGCGCGCGAAAGGATTATCTCCTCGCCAGATTAAGATCCTGGAGGTACTGGAAAGGTACCATGAGCAGGTGGGCTACCCTCCTTCCATCCGGGATATATGCGATAAAACCGGCATCACCTCGACCTCGGTGGTCAACTACTACCTGAAACAGCTCGAATCCTCCGGGTTCATCGAGCGGGATGGCGGTGTTTCGCGCGGTATCCGCCTGGTCAAGCCCCTGGGTGATAGCGCCGAGGCATCTCCCGCTTCTCTGGCAGCCCAGGTCAAGAAAACGGTCGAAGGCGTACAGCAGGCGATCGAAGATATCCTGCGCATCCCGGTCATGGGGCGCATCGTCGCCGGTTCCCCGGTGCCCGTGCCCAGCTCAGACTTCTCTCTGTACGACGCCGACACCATGGTAGACGTCGCCCGCAGCCTGCTGCCGGCGCGCGAGTCAGGCTCCAACCTGTTTGCTCTCGAAGTCCAGGGAGACTCGATGATCGATGCCATGGTCAATGAAGGCGACATCGTCATCATGAAATCCGCCCAGGAAGCGCGCAACGGCGAGATGGTGGCAGTCTGGCTGACCGATAAGGACGAGACCACCTTGAAATACTTCTACCTGGAAAACGGGCGAGTGCGCCTGCAGCCAGCCAACCCCACCATGCTGCCGATCTTCATCGAGGATCCATCCACGGTAAAGATCCAGGGCAAGGTGATCATGGTCATCCGCCAGCTGCAGACCATGGCTTCGTAACCCAAAAATTTCAGTCTCCTGACAGAGCCTGCGCCCCGGGTGGGATCTCGCCCGGGGTGCAGTTATTTTAAGGCAGGATGCAGGTCGGAAAGGGCATCCCGTCCAGGCGCGTGCCGGGCGAGAACAACCTGCCCTGTGCACCGTCTGTCAGGCTGTGCGGCAGCAGCGGCGCATCCCCAACCAGGTCAGGGCTGCGGGTGATGGACTGGTTCTGCGCTGCCTCGCTGCCAAAATAGAACTCCAGCACCAGGCTGCCGTGCTGGTCGAGCAGGCGAACAATATCGCCCAGATCATTCAATCCCAGCATCCCAGAGGATGCCGTCTGCACCAGGCTGCCGCCAAAACCACCCACCGGCTCGCCGCCCCCGAATACCAGCAGCGCACAACCCGAAGGCAGCAAACTGCCTGGCGGAAAGATATGCCGGGATTGCAAACCATCTGCCAGCCTCCAATCACTCAGGTCTACGACAGAACCGGTAAGATTGACAATTTCGACAAATTCATCTGCGGATACGCTTGCCGAACCGTCCCCATTGGCGTCACCCAAAATGTTATCTGGGTCAGCATGCACTTCATTCAGCACCCAGCCCTGGGGCAGCTGCATGGTAGGGGTCGCACTGGGGGTGGCTGTCGGAGCGCCAAACGGCGTGGGACTTGGCGTCGCAGTTGGCTCGGCGGTAAAGATGGCGCCCGGCGCCGGCGCAGGCTGCTCGCGCCAATCGAAGGCGGCATCGTGATCCAGGTTTGCTGGATATCTTTCCAAAGAGTGGGCCTCGAGCACGTCCGGTGCGGCTGGCGAGAAGGCATACTCAGAGCTGCCCCAGGATACCGCGTCCATCTTCGTGTCACGCCAGCCCAGCAGCAAGACTTCATCGCCGCCATTATCCAGAGAAAGGCCCCCCAAAGCCCAGGCGGTATGCTTGAGCATGGTTGGAACCAGGGGATGCGACTCGACCATCTCGAAATCCGGCAGGTAGCCATACAGACTGGCAAAGGTCGCACCGCGCACAGCCACAACGGCAGCTTCGCCAGGCGCAAGGCCGAAGCCAACCGGAAATTGGTACATGCCCTCCTCGCCGCCCAGGGATTCCTCATCCCCGAGCTTATAATCCGCCAGCGACAGCTCAATCCCGCCCACATTGGCGACTTCAATCCATTCGGCATCCGGCTCCTTCGCCAGCGGATCATAACTGATTTCAGTGATGAGCAGCCTGGCGGGTGAAATTGTAGGTGTGGGGGACGGAAAGCCTTGAAACGCCTGAGGGAAATAATTATCGCTTTGGGCTTGCCAGGAGGAGGCAGCCGGCATTAAACTCACCATAAAGAGCAAGGCTGCCAGGCAGGTCAATCCACATATCACCAGCCAGGTGGAAGGTTTTCGCTGCACAGGCTACCTCTCGACCTCGTCAGACAGGATGGGCAAATAAATCTTATTGTTCATCAGGTGAAGAAAAAACAGCAGCGGGTCGTGGTCCGCGCTGCGGTAGGGAATATCAGCTACCTGCTCAAAGATAACCGGGAAGTCGCTGTTGATGTGGGCGATGTACAGCGCATCTGCGCTCATTCCGCGCTGCACATCCACCAGCACGCCATCCACCAGTTGGGAGATCCCTTGCTGAATGAAAGAATATTGCTGCTCTATCGCCTGAGATGGAATCAGATAGTTCATCCGAGCGTTGAGCAAGGTTTGCACTGCCGGCGAGTCCGGCGTGTCATTGAAATCACCCAGCACAATCACGTTAGCGTTTGGTTCAGCAAGGCGAATTTCAGCCAGGCGGCTGTTGATAAAATTGGCTTGTTCCAGGCGGCGCGGCTGGGTATATGGCAGTCCAGGCTGGTCTTGTGCTTTGGACTCAAGCTGAACTACTACGAGCCACAGGTAGTTGTCCGCGATGCTGGCGCCAAACGACGGGAAGTCTTGCCCGCTCAAGCGCAGCCGCGCCAGCAAAGGTGGGTGGGTGAATAAACGGTTGCCATCCGGAAGCCCATCTCCGTTTATGTCACAGGTCAAACCGTTGGCGGGATTCTCGACATCTCCGTTCCCATCGGGTCCTAAGCCATCGATCAGAGCGGTGCATCCCTGGCGGCTGCGCGCTTCCAGTACAGCCACGCTCTCAGGGCGGTACAGCAACGCCACATCCAGGCCGCGCTTATCTGGCCCATCGAACCATACTGCCTCATAATAGGCTTGCAGATCTGGCCTCGCAAGCAGCGCCTCAAGCACTGCCTGGTTTTCCACTTCCTGCACTGCCAGCACATGCGGTTCGAGCAGCCAGTCATGAATCGCCAGGGCGCGTTTTTGTAAACCGCGCTGGTACTCCGCCGCCGTCCACACATCGTCAGTGGTCAGCGGATCATCCAGCGTATCGTATAAACCAGCCAGATTGAACGTTGCCGCAGACACTCCCACGCCGGAATATTGCGGTGGCGGACATGGCGGTTGGACAGACTGGAGCACGACCGGCTTTTCCACCGGCAGCAAGCGGAATATGCCTTGCCGGTAGTCGACCACCCCGCGCAAATCGACGAGTTTATCCAGCACCCGGGCCTGCGGTTCGATGCTGTACAAGCCGCTGCCATCCAGATTGATGATCTCGCCAAAGCCGCGCG
>JBGSTO010000353.1:0-3108 GCA_041736465.1 Anaerolineales bacterium
GCGGTGCGCCCAACGGCAGCGGCTCATGCTGTGCTGGCGAATTGGCAGACAGCGTATCCCCACCCGGCAGCAGGGTCGCCCGCCGCCAGGCTGTGCGCAGCGGTCCAAACCACAGGACGGCCTCCTTCAGCTCGCCGCGCAGCGAGATAAACTCGACCTCCGCCGCGTAGCTTGAAAGCTCTGTCAGATCAACGCCTGGCGAGATCTTGACCCCCAGAGCGGGGAAGCGCTCTTGCCAGCGGCGCAGCACTTCCAGGGGCGGCTGGTAGTGGCGCACTGAAAAGGCGCGTTTGCTTTCCGTACGGCGAGCAGGGTCGAAGAAAAGAGCGACATCCTTCCCCTGGGCAGCCAGCGGCAGCGATCGGAGCAGGTCTGCTTGCACGAAGCACAGCCGCTCTGCCAACTCCAAGGCGGCGGCGTTGGCCTGCGCCATCGCCAGCCGCAGCGCATCCCGATCGATGCCCAGCAGCGGGACTTTTTGCGCCAGCGCCAGCGAGTCGCCGCCCACTGAGCAGCCCAGATCAACCGCCATCCGGAACCCGGCATAGCGCCCAGCGCGGTAAGATGATACCTCCCAGGAGGAGGCCTGCTCCAAAGCCTGGCGGGTCAGGTATAGTTTGGATGCAAAGGGGAATTTGCTTTCAGCCTCCCGGCGCAGGATGGCGATCTCCAACCCTGCCCGGGCGAGATCGGACGGGTAAGAACGAGAAAGCGCTTGAAAGTGTGCCAGGAAATCAACCTCACGTGGCTGCAGCGCCTGCGCGGCTGCCAGGGCATCCAGCCCGCCTGGCGTCAAAAGGGATCGGAATGTCTCCATCTGCATAGGGCTATTTTATCAGCCCAAAACAAAGCGCAGCGGCGGGATTGTTTTCCCACCGCTGCGGCTGGATGCCTGAAAGGCAAGTGAAGTTGTTTGGTTTAGTTCTTGCTGACGACCGATTTGGCTTTGCCCTCGATCATGGGGGTTTCGCCGCTGCGCACCGCGATGCGCTTGGGCTTCAGTTCTTCAGCCTTGGGCAGGCGCAGGTTCAGCACTCCGGCCTCGTAACTGGCCTCGATGGCGTCACCCTGGATGCCGCGCGGCAGGGTAATCGAGCGGGTGAAGCTGCCGTAGCGGCGCTCGCGTAGGTGGTAGCGGGTGCCTTCGGTTTCTTCCTCGGACTTGACTTCGCCGCGGATGGTGAGGGTGTTGTTGTTGAAGGTGATCTCCAGATCATCCGGGTTGATGCCGGGGAGGGAGGCCTTGACCAGGAATGCATCTTCGCCCTCCGACACGTCCAGGGGCAGTTCCCACGACCAGGCGTTCGGCGTTTCTCCCTGGTTGTACATATAGCTGTCGAACAGCCGGTCCATCGTATTGCGGATGGACATCATCTCACGAAACGGATCCCAACGAGTAATTGAACGCATAGCAAACCTCCTTTTGATAATCTTTACCAACTTATCAACTATCTGGCAGTATAAGCCGTGAATATATGAAAATAATCAGCAAAATGTATGAGATACATAAGAAAACAGCCCTTCCTGGCTGCACTCGCAGCGAAAGGGCTGTTCACATCTAACGCGGGTAAATCTTAGTGGTGATGCCCCTCGGAGTGAGCGTGACCATGCTCCAGCTCTTCGCTGGTAGCCTGGCGCAGGCCGATCACCTGCACCGAGAAGTGCAGCTCTTTCCCTGCCAGCGGGTGGTTGAAATCGAGCTGTACGGTTTGTTCGCCGGCAGTAACGATGACTGCGTTCATAATATCGCCATCCTCATCTTCCATCTGCAGCTCCACGCCCGGTTCCAGGGGAATTTCATCCGGGAACTCGCTGCGTGGGATATCTGCCATGGCGTCGGGATCCCGGTCGCCGTAGCCATCGCGGGGAGAGACGACAAACGATTTTGACTCTCCGAGCGCTACCCCATACAAGTGTTTCTCCAGACCGCCAATGACCTGACCGTGACCTTGCAGAAATTCAATCGGTTCGTGATCATCGGAGCTGTCCACCACTTCGCCATCAACCTTTACGGTATATTCCAACGTGACGACCATATCATCAGCCACAACCTGGGGATTCTCTATCGACATCTTCTTTCTCCTGTCATTTCATCAGAAATTACGTTCACCCGCCGGTGCAGATGAGCGTTGATTATACCGGGTAAATGAATAGCGCTATTCTAAAGGCACACCTGAAATTGGACAAGGCCTGTAGAATGTTATACTTGCCCTGTTCACCCACCCTACCGGTTTCAATCCTGACATTTGCAGGCATGACGATGAACTCCAGCTCACCGAATTACGGCGCCCAGGCGCTGCAGTACGCCACGCAGCTTGTGCACCGCGCGGCGGCGTCTCCGGAGCAGCCCGGGCGCGGTTCGGCTACATACGCCGAAGAGCGCGCTGCCCGCTATGTGCGCGAGCGGCTGGCGGCGCTTGGTGTGGGCGACATTCGCAGCCAACCGTTTCAAGGCCTGCGCTCGATCTGGTTCTTCCTGGCTTTTGCGTTTGGGTTTGGTCTCAGCGGGCACGTCGCCTTCTGGCTGCTGCGCCCGGCGTTTGGCGACAGCCCGGTGCTGGGCGGCCTGGCAGCCTGGGCGTTGAGCAGCGCAAGTTTTGCATTTGGCTTTTACCTGCTGTGGCGCAAATTCACTTTCCGGGATTATCCTCTGCGCGCCGCGCTGCCCCATGGCCCCAGCCAAAACGTTATTGCGGTCATTCGCCCGCAGGCAGAGGTGCGCCGGCGGGTGGTGCTGGTGGGGCACCTGGACAGCCACCGCAGCGTCATCTGGTATGTGCACGATATTGTGGTAAGCGTGTATCATTTTTCCACCCCGCTGGCAATTTATGGAATGGCTGCTGCTCCCCTGCTCTACGGTCTGTCGCTAATACCCGGTTTTTGGATATTGGGTTGGATTGCGGCAGCGCTGGCGCTGTTTCACTTCTTTGCCTGGTTCAGCGGCGTCAGCGCCGACTTAGGCCCTTACTCGCCCGGCGCAAACGATAACGCTTCCGCCGTAGGCACACTGCTGGCGCTGGCAGAACGCCTGCAGCGCCAGCCCCTGCAGCACGTTGAAATCTGGCTGGCTTTCACCGGCTGCGAAGAGACGGGCTGCGACGGCATGCG
>JBGSTO010000391.1:0-1918 GCA_041736465.1 Anaerolineales bacterium
AGCCACGCCCCGGCGTGCCGCAGTCGCGGCAGTACCATATCCTGCTGCTGCGCGGGCAGCAGCTCTTGAAAGAGCTGTTCCCTGGGCTCGACCGGGAATTGGTGGCGGAGGGGGCAGTAGAGTTCGATGTACTTAGAGACACCAAAGTGTTCATGCGCAACCAGTGGCTCAGTCAATTTGAATCCGGGCAGCACCTGCTCAGCTGCAGCCGGGTGATGCTGGAAGCAGGCCTGCGCCGGCGACTACGCCAGACCCCGCGCGTCGAGTTCGTTGACGACACCGATGTGGCGGGACTGCAGACCAGCGAGCAGGGCGCGGCTGTCACCGGTGTGCGCATCCGCCAGAAACAGGAAGGCGAACACCGGCGGTTGAGCCAGGATATCCTGCCTGCCGAGCTGGTGGTGGATGCATTAGGACGCCGTTCGCCCACACCGGAGTGGCTGGTCGAAGCCGGCTATGAAGCTCCCGAGGAGAGCGTGGTGGATTCGTTCCTGGGATACGTCACCCGGCGCTACCGGAGGCCTCAGAACTGGCAGGCTAAATGGCGTATGCTGCTTATGCTGGCGACAGCGCCCAGCATGCCGCGCGGCGGGCTGATTTTCCCTGAAGAGAACGATACCTGGGTGGTGATGATGGCTGGAATCAATAAAAACTACCCGCCAACGGATGATGCAGGCTTCGACGAGTTCGCCCGCAGCCTGGGTGAGGAGTTCTACCGTGCTGTTCAGGCAGCCGAGCCAATCTCGAAAGCATATGGCTACCGCAATACCGACAGCCGCTGGCGGCACTATGAAAAGCTCACCCGCTGGCCCGAGCGGTTTGTGGTTTTGGGTGATGCGATGTGCGGCTTCAATCCAATTTACGGTCAGGGGATGACGGTTGCTGCTCTGTCTGCGATGACGCTGGGCGCACAGCTTCAGCGAGCAAACGGGCAGTTGGATGGCCTGGCGCAGCGAGTCCAGCGCGAGATCGGCAAGGCCACTCAGGGCGCCTGGCTGCTGGCGACAGGCGCCGACCTGGAATGGCCCGGTACGGTGACCACCGATGGCAGCCAAAACCTGGGCGACCGCATCGGTCGCTGGTATATCACGAAGCTGCTGGATGCCATCCCCCACGATCAAAAGCTGCGCCTGGCTTTCAATGACGTAAACCAGCTGCTCAAACCTGTTTCGTCGTTATTGACTCCGGGTGTGGCGTTTCGAGTGTTCAGCCATCGCGGGTGACAGGCACGGCGCATAAGGTTGGTCGCATTGTGCGGGTCATACAAAAGGACGCCATCCTGAGCGCCAACCCGTAGGGTTGGTCAGCGAAGGATCTAGATCCTTCACTTCGTTCAGGATGACAGATCAAAAAAGGAGTGCTCTTGTATCAAACCGACCAATACGAAGGCATGCTGGCTGAAACCGTGATGTACCCGGGGCACCAGGGGCAGCTGATCAATGCTTACTTCGCCCGCCCCCTGGGAGAAGGGCCTTTTCCAGGGGTGGTTGTCATACACCATATGCCCGGATGGGATGAGTGGTACCGCGAAGTGACGCGCAAGTTTGCTCATCACGGCTACCTGGCTTTCTCGCCGAACCTATATTACCGGGATGGGCACGGCACCCCCGAAGATGTGGCAGCCAAAGTGCGCGCTGCGGGCGGCGTGGCAGACGACCAGGTGGTGGGGGATGCAGCCGGTGCGCTGGGCTACCTGCAGGTGCTGCCCTACAGCAGCGGTAAAGTTGGCGTCTTCGGCACCTGCTCCGGCGGGCGGCATGCCTTCCTGGCAGCCTGCCGGGTGAAGGGTTTCGCTGCTGCGGTGGACTGCTGGGGTGGGCGCGTGGTGATGAGCAAAGACGAGCTTACACCCAAACAGCCCGTCTCGCCAGTCGATTACATCGCCGGTCTATCCTGCCCGCTGTTGGGTATCTTTGGC
>JBGSTO010000422.1:0-29287 GCA_041736465.1 Anaerolineales bacterium
CAATCGACCTGTGCCGCTCCCACAGGTTCATGATAACCCTCCAGACTAATGAATTAGCCCAACCAGGGGTCTTCTTGTTCTAAGCTGGACCTTTCAGCTTGGATGCTGTACTGGGTATTATCTCCAAATGCGATTACCCTAACGCGCACCCAAACACCCCCGTTTTCTAGTTCCAGTAAGAAACTAAATGGTGAAGTTGTCCATATAGTTGGCAAACAAGGAACTCAAGCCACATACCTGACCATATAGAAATTGGAGAAGAAGCAATATTCGGAGGCCCGGCGAAGTAAATATGTATATTCCTACAATCTCTACGGATCAAATGGTCGAAGTCGACCGCTTGATGATCGAAGAATATCAAATTCAGTTGATCCAGATGATGGAAAATGCCGGAAGAAACCTGGCGGAGTTGAGCCGCCGCTGGCTGGGAGGGGATGTGCGCGGCAAAAGGATCGCCGTGCTGTGCGGCCCTGGCAATAACGGCGGCGGTGGTATGACGGCTGCCCGCCACCTACACAACTGGGGAGCAGATGTACGGTTGAAAGTTATCGCTGCTCCAGGGCGATTGAAGGCTGTGCCTGCCCAGCAGCTCGATATCCTGGCGGCAATGGGCATTTCTCAGATGGAGATGATCGACCTTACTACCGCTGATCTCATCCTGGATGCGATGATCGGCTATGCTCTCACCGGTAACCCACGCGGCGCTGCTGCAGAATGGATTGCCCGCGTGAACGAGTCTGGTCGTCCGGTGCTGGCCCTGGATACGCCATCAGGTCTGGACACTACCACCGGTGCGCCGGGAAACCCCTGTGTCCGCGCCGCAGCGACGCTGACATTGGCGCTGCCCAAACGCGGGCTGGTGGCGCCGGCGGCAAAACCTCATGTCGGCGAGTTGTACCTTGCGGATATCAGTGTGCCGCCTGAGCTGTACGCGCGGTTGGGAATCGCAGTGCCGCCATTATTTGTCCTCGATACGATCGTAAAAGTTTAGAAAGGCTGAATGGAATGTCAAAGAATTTATCAGAAAAACAAATCGTCGTTTACAGCACGGTCTGGTGCCCAGATTGCAAGCGCGCCAAGAAGTTTTTTGGCGAACAGCGCGTGCCGTATGTGAATATCGATATCGAGCAAGACCCCGAGGCCATGGCCTACGTTGAGAAGGTCAACAATGGCATGCGCATCATTCCGACCATCGTCTTTCCGGATGGCTCGACCCTGGCCGAACCATCGAATGCAGAGCTGGCAAAAAAGCTGGGACTGCAAACGCGGGCACAGCGCCAGTTCTACGACGCGATTGTGATCGGCGGTGGCCCGGCTGGCTTGACTGCGGCTTTATATCTGGCGCGTGAGGGGAAGGATGTCCTGGTCATTGAAAAAGCCGGTCTCGGAGGCCAGGCGGGCATCACCCAGACCTTGGACAATTTTCCGGGATTTGATGAGGGTATCCCTGGTGCGGAGTTTGGAGACCGCCTGGGACGTCAGGCGCGTCGTTTTGGCGTCGAGATTCTGCAAGCCAACGAAGTGGTGGATGTATTCCCACAGGGTCCGTATCTTTGCGCAATCTCTGCAGATGGCATCGAATACGGGGCAAAGGCAGTTCTGCTGGCTACCGGAGCCCACTACCGCCGGTTGGAAATACCCGGAGAAGATGAGCTAATAGGCACGAACGTACATTTCTGTGCGACCTGTGATGGGGCGTTCTATAAGGGCAAGAAGGTGCTGGTGATTGGCGGCGGGAACAGCGGATTTGAGGAGGGCCTGTTCCTGACCAAATTTGCCAGCAAGGTGGATATCGTTGAATTTGCACCCCAGATAAAAGCCAGCCGGCTGCTGCAAGACAAAGTGGCTGAGATGCCGAATATGACCGTCACGGCCAACCATGCGGTGAAGGAGTTCAAGGTGAAAAACAACCGCCTGGCCGGTGTAGTTGTCCAGGATCGAGCTACAGGCGAGCTGAAAGAATCGCAGTACGACGGCGTGTTCGTGTTCGTGGGCCTGTCGCCCAACAGCGACCTGGTAACAGGGAAGGTGGAGACCAACTCGTATGGTTTCGTGGTAACCGACAAATCCTTGATGACCAGCCTGCCAGGGTTGTTTGCCGCCGGAGATGTGCGGTTGGGCTCAACCAAGCAGGCGGCTTCGGCAGCCGGGGAAGGGGCAACCGCGGCGTTGATGATCCGTGAATACTTGAAGGAAAACGGTTAAATAAAAGGATGTGCAGTCATGATCAATTCGGAAGCGCTCCAGCGTACTTACGATAAAGTCCGTGATAAATGGGATCCCAATTTTGAATGGGTGGTGAATGAATCGGCCCCTGGTCGCCCTTACAAAAGCCGCTCGACCAGATCGCGCTGGCTCTGGTAAGCACCTGTGGAGCACATCGAAAAGAGATCGACTGCCCGTTCGACGCGGCCAATTATTATGGCGATCCATCCTATAGGGCAATACCCATCGCCACCGCTGCGGAGGAGCTGGGCTTTGCCCATACCCATTACGATCATACCCATGTCGAGCAGGACCCCAGCGTCGCCTATCCCCTGCCCTACTTAAAGGAGCTTGCCGTTAGCCGGCAGATTGGACGGCTGGTTGATCCAGCGATCAGTTTCTCCGGGTTTTTACCCCAACCCAGGCAGCTATTGGAGGAAACTGCGCCAGCGGCTGCCAGCCTTTTGAAAAACGCCGGAGCAGAAGCCGCTCTACTGGTGCCTTGCTGACCAATCTGCCAGCAGTCCGTAGGACTGATCGCGCGCGTGCTGGAAGACGTGGGGATCTCGACGGTTTGTATTGTCATGCGCCGGGAAGCGGCTCTGAATGTGAAACCCCCAAGGACATTGTTTGTTCATTTCCCTCTGGGCGCCCCCCTGGGTCCGGCAAACGATGCGAGCACCCATAGCACGGTGATCCGCTAGGCGTTGGATGTCCTTGCTTCTGCACAAGAGCCAGGGACGATCGTTGACTCAATGCTCCAGTGGAGGAGATAATTTAACTGCAGCTCATAACCCGAAGCTCCTTGGTTAGACCACTTTCTTTTCCTAATCCAAGTCCTTCAAGCAGTAATTTGGAGTTGACCCGCCCGTGTGGATGGGTGGGGAGATGAGCGATATTATCGAGCGAGTATCATTCTGAGGACTAAAAGATTGAATTGCTAGCGGATGGGTCGTTTTAAAGGAATCCCTAATTTGGTCAGGGAACGTCCAATCTCTTCTTGCAGTGCTGCCTCTTCTCCTGCAATCCCTTCATCTAACCTCCCCACAGCAGCAGGGATCAGCCAGGGCGTGAGATCTTTCTGGGTCATTTGGGGCCGCAGTTCGAAGTAACGGGTCAGATAGGTTCTAAGGAACAATCCTCGCCAGAGATCGATGATGGTCTTCATCAGTCTCCCTCCATAGGGGACCTGGCCAATCTTGATCAGCAGGGTTGTTCGGGCGACATCGGCCAGCGGATGGCCCTGATGAGCGGTTGCCCAGTCCAGGATGACCGGCCCTTGCCCGGTCATCATCACCTGATCCGGATGAAAATCGAGATGACAAAGCGCACGGTCATCGGGCAATTCTTGCAACAACGCCATTACCTTGCCGGCCTGAACACCGGGAAGCGAGGCAGCCCTTTGGATCGCCGCATTCAGATCGGGTTGAATGGATGGAAAGCCGGCTCCGTTTTGTCGGTGGATCGCATCGTGTAGTTCGGCCAACTGCTTCGCCAGCCGGAACAGCAGCCAGGGGCGCAAGTTGATCATTTTCAACATGGAAATGCCATAGACTCGCTCATAGACCAATCCTAACCGCCCATCAATTTCCAGCAACTCTATGAATTTTGGGCTTGGCAAGTTCATGCTGGAAATCATACGGCTTTTCTGCATCTCAAATTGGACCAGCTCTGGCGGAAACCCACCATAAAATAATTTGATGATCTGGTGTTTCTGCCATGCGAAAACTTCCGCAGTTCTGCCTTGGCCAAGGAGAGATTCCCGAGATAAAGGGCGCATACTCACCTCCATGTAAGATAAGTGCGAACGTAGCAGTCCCAATTCACGGACGGAAAGAGTGACTTATTCCTGCCTGATCCCCTGCAGGAAATTCCCGATATCCTTCCAACTATTGTTGTTGTGGAACAAGAGCCCGTGGTCTTCACCCGGGTACTGGATGACCGTTACTTTTCCACCCCAGGAATCGACAAGTTTTAGGGATAACGCAGGGGGAACATATTCATCCTCTGCACCCATCAGGGACAACAAGGGAGTATGGATGCCGGGTGCCCGCGAGATCGAATCGAAGTAAGGTTTCATAATCCTCTTCAGCGGGGCGTATAGAGCAGCCTGCTTGACGCCGATCAGGGTCCAATAGTCGTAGGGTGATGCCAGGATGGTCCCGACCACCGGGCGCTGATCAGACAGGTAGACTGCCACACCAGTCCCGAGGCTGTAGCCCATGGCAACCACATGACTTGCGTCTATATTAGTCCGGGTTGCAAGCGTATCATAGATGAAAAGCGCATCAGCCAGGACATTCGACTGGGTTGGCGTCCCTTCACTCAGCCCAAAGCCGCGATAGTTGATCAGCGCCACCGACCAGCCGTCGAGACTTTGGGCAAAGGGGATCATCTCCGATACTTCCGAGCCACTGCCGCCGAAATAGATGACCAGCGGCGTTTTGGTTTCTGTCGAGTTACGCACCATCCAGCCGCGCAGATGAATACTGTCCGGCGTGGTCAGGTCAATGGTCGTGAAATTCGGGTTAACCAAAGCCCGTGCCGTCTCCTCCGAAATTGTCTTGGGCTGGAAGAAGGAACTGGTCTTGTTGGCAACTGCATCCTGGAAGAAATATACAAACGCAAAAAGAAGGATGTAAGTGCTGACGATAACGGATACCAGCGATATGCCAGTCGCACCGGCAACTAGTCCAAATCTCCTCAGCCGAACGGCAAGAACGATCAGCGCGACAATAAATCCCAGAAAGCCGATCCCTGTTATGATGACAACCAGCTTTCCCGGTGTGAACTTGCTCGCCGCATAGGCGGTGAGGCCGGTGATCCCAAGAAAAATGCAAACCAGGAGCCAGAGGAACTCACTTTGGATGGTAGCTCTTGTGATCATGTTTCAGCCTCCTTGGTTTGTCTACTGGAACCAGAGCATCTCCTGCCACAATTCGCTCCAGGTCCACCCAGCCTACCATTTCGGAACGCTTCGCCAGTTCGTTCAAGCACCAGGCGCAGCCCGCTTTCTTTTCCCAGTCCAGGCTCCACAATCGGGGTGGAGTCTGGACTGGGTCGTCTCTTATCTTGAACGGATGGTATTACTTGTCGCCAAGGGCATTGAAGATCCCAAGCCCGGTGGTGGTGGTTTGTACCTGGGGATCGCCATAGTATGACACGCCCCCAGCGCCGCTGATGTTGCCGGTCAATTGATCGGTCACCCACAGAGTAGCACCACCGATGCCAGAGAGGGTGACATTGGCGATCTTGGTTTGCAGATCCTGGGCATTGACCGGGCCTGCGCCGGAGAGTTCGATCGTGGCGGTGGCCACCTCGCCTGAGATCTCAACATTGCCCACGCCGCTGACTGTGACATCCAGCGTCTCGGCCGCAAGTTGATCCAGAACGAACTGACCAGCGCCGCTCAAGTCAATCGTGAGGTTTAAAGTGGAAAGGCTGTCCATCGTCACCTCTCCCGCTCCGCTGAGGTTCAGTCTGGTCAGGTCTTTGACCGTGATGGTAAACAACAATACGTTTTCATCGGTCATGTTGGTGATATTGATGTCTTCCTCCATATAAATTCGCAGGATTCCTCCATTGACGGAGGTCTTGACCAGCGGCACGATGTTGTCGCTGCCTCTAATGGTCAGCGACTCGGCATTGCCCTGGGTCAGGATGACTTTGCCAAAGGTGCTGAAATCGATGCCGGTGAACCCGCTGACGGTCCGTTCTTCGGTGATGATCGTATTGGATGGCTTGATGAATTGAACGTCCTTACCATTGAACCTCAGATCGCAGCCGGCCAGCAGCAGGATTACGACGAACAGGGAGAGAACCACATGCGCAGTTTTCATGGGATTTTCCTTTCATTGTGCGTAAATATTTACATAAGCCGGAAGAAATTCGAAACAAGCCTCATTCGCGCTTATGATCGGCATAGCCGCGGACGAAGAATCCAAGTCCTGCCAGGAGGAGAAGGGCGGGTCCGAACCAGCCCCAATCCAGGTTGAACAGGAGAGCGGCGGTGACCATGCTCAGGAGCAGCCCGCCTATCAATGCACTGCTGGAGCGCCCGGTCAACTGTCCGCCCGCAGCCTGGTATTCTTTCCAGGCATTGGCGAATGCAGCGACAGCCGGGATCAGGATCAACAGCGACCACCATCTTCCAAAACTGATCGTCCCTGTTTTTTGCATCAGGAGCAGGATTCCCAGACCGATGAGCATCGATCCGCCAATCCAGGAACCGCCACGGCGTTCCATGCGGCGCTGCCTCCTTGCTGCACGGCGATCATAAATATTGCTTTGTGTAGAGTTGTCGTTCATATTTTCTCCTTTCAAGAAATCTGCCTTTTTCAATTGCATGATAGTCTTTCGGGTTGATTCAAGCATCTGTCTTTCGGCAGGTCTTGAACTAGTCAAGTGGACAGGTCATTACTCATAGGCCAGCACGTCCCGGACTGCCAGGCGGACGGCGTTGCGCGCCGGCAACAGGCTGGCCAGAGCAGAAAGCGCCAGCACGATCGCGAGCCAGATAAACAAGCCCTGGATGGAGAAAATATACATGATCGGCACGGTCATCAGGGTCTGACCGAGGGACTTGTCCAGCAACTGGGTGATTGGGATGGCTACCAGCGCGCTCATCGCCCAGCTGATCAGCCCGATCAGCGCGCCCTCGACCAGCACCAGTTGGAAGATGATCCCATTCTCGGCGCCGATCGAGCGTAATACGCCGATCTCACGCGTCCGTTCGAGCACGTTCATGCCCATCGTGCCCATCAGGCCCAATCCGCCCACCACGGCGATCAATACGCCCATTACCATCAGCACCGAGATGAGGATATTGATTGTGGCGCGCTGCTGGGTGATGAGTTCACTGCCGGTTTGCAGCGTAACTTCATACCCCAGATCGCTGAAACGCGTTTCGACAGCCTTGAGCACTTCCTCCTGGCGTGTTACGGTATGAAGGTCGGTGACCAGCTTGAGCTGGTTGGCTAGTGCCGGATCACCGCCGATGGCTTCCAGGCCGGCTGGAGTGATATACGTGAAGGGAGCCGGGTAATTGCCTGCCATGCGGAAGAAACCCACTACTTTGAAAGGCGTATCTTTTTCATTCCAGCGGAGTTGGATCGTGTCGCCGAGCTTTACATCCGGGCGTAGCTTCATGAAGTGATTTGAGACAGCAATAGCATCCGCTTCCCCAACCTGCAGCCAGCGGCCTTCGATCATCACGGCCTGGAGCAGTTGGGTGTTGTTTTGCGGCACGTAGAGCGCCACCAGGTCGGTGGTCTCACCGTCTGAGCGCACCACGTTGGCGCTGAGAGCGTTCCAGGCTTCGGAGTTAGTCACGCCGGAGATGTTGGCAATCGCTGCTTGTAAGTCCTCGACAGGATAATTTCGAGCAAAGGCGGCGTTCACGTCACTCCGGAAATAGGAGGAAGTTTGCTCAATCTCTGCGTACATTGATTCGCGCACGCCCAGCATGGCGATAAATATTGCTCCGCCCAGGATCAGCGTCGCCAGAGTCAGCACCAGGCGGCCTTTGCGGCGGAAGGTGTTGCGCAGTGAAAGGATCAACGGACGAGGCAGCCAGGGCAAGACTTCCAGCAGGCGGTCGAAGATACCGGGCTTTCCGCTTGCGTCCAGACCGTAGGAGGTCATAGCCTGGCGGATGGTGCGGCGCGCCCCGCCGACGATAGGGATAAGCGCTCCCAATACCGGCACAACCAACCCGATGAAGATCTGAGCCAGGATAGCTTCCACCGGAACGGCGAAGGGCGAAGGATTGGCATTGAGCATGCCGATCAGCCAGCGGGTCATGCCGTAGGAGGCCAGCGCACCGATGGGGATGGCGATCAGCAGCGCCAGTACTCCGAAAGCCAGCACCAATCCCAGATAAATCCCGACCACCTGGAACAGGGTAGCGCCCAGAGCTTTCATCACGCCGATCTGCCGGATCTGCTGGCCCATTAGTGCCGAAACGGTATTCGTGACCAGGAAGGTGCTCAGGAAAACGACCAGCACACTTAACACCCCCATCAGCGCCATGACTGTGTCCACGGTGGACTGCGCCGGAGGCTGGCCCGGTCTGTTGACGTTAACATTGTATACTGTGATGCCGTTGGCATTCACCACTTCTGCCACGCGGTCGGCCATCTGGCGGACATGCTGCGCATCGGTGTGTGAACCGGTGGTCACCAGGTTGACAAAATTATTCAAGTCCGAGCCGCCAAGTTTTGCCATCGTGGCCGGGGTGACGAAACCGCTGGTCGCACTGTTGAACTTGTAGGGATTGGCGAGCACGTCATGAACAGTGCCAGCCACCTTTAAGTCATAGGTTGTACCATCCGCGAGGAAGAGCGTGACTGCATCACCTGTTTTCCAGCCCAATCCTTCGGCGCCCTGGCGTTCCAGGTAGATCTCGCCATCCATCAGGGTCGGCGAGCCGGATTCGAGCACGAGCTTGTCCACCTGCATGGCACCCAGCGAAGTGATGCTATTCAGGTTGATACGGTGTTTCTTTGCCGTAGTGGATGCAATATCCAGCCAGAGATTGTAGCTGGCGCCAACGGATTCGACCTCTGGAAGGCCGCGTAGTTTTACCAGTAAGGATGTATCGAAATCCTGGGTGTAGAGGCGGGCGGTATGCGGATTGATGGAAGTGTAATCGGCCAACATGTCGTGCCGCACGATCAGCATCGTCGAGAGGATAATGCCCACAGCAAAGACGCCCACGGCAATCGAAAGAGCCACCAAAATGGATCGAGCCTTGTTGACCCACAGGTCGGCGATGATCTTTTTCAAGGTCGCGGGAACCATATTATGCCTGCCCTTCTGTGATCGAGCGGTTCTGCTCCAGCCGGGCACTCACCACGCCCTGCATGGCAGCATGGAAATCAGGTGATTCGTCCAGTAGCTTCTGGAACATGGGCCGGTCTACAGCCAGCGCCTGTAGCGGGGACTCCGGAATGGCGCGTACCGTTGCCACTGTTCGCTTGCTGGTGAACAGCGAGATCTCGCCAAAATACTGTCCCGGCCCCATGCGATCCACCACCACATCCGTGCCATTCGGGCGGCGCAGGGTCACTTCGGTCATGCCCTCGGTGACGATGTAGAACAGCTCGGCAGGTGTATCTTTGTGGATGATCGTCTCGCCGGCGGCGAAGTAAACTTTCTTCGCCTTGCGGCTGACCTCGAGCATGAGCGCCGGGGAGAGCGCCGGGAGCGCCTTGGCCACGTACTCGTTGACCACTTCACCGTCCGCGATCAGGACGGTACGGGCCACGCGGCGGGCCAGGCTGCTGTCGTGTGTGACCATCACGATAGTTTTGCCTTCGGATGTCAGGCGCTCGAACAGGCTGAACACCGCGTCGGCAGTTTTAGAATCCAGGTTGCCGGTCGGTTCATCGGCGATCAGGATGGGCGGATCATTCGCCAGGGCGCGGGCGATTGCCACCCGCTGCTGCTGTCCGCCGGAAAGGGCCGAGGGCAGCTTGTGGGCATGTTCGCCCATCTCCACCAGGTCAAGCAACTTCATCGCCCGGAGGCGGCGTTCGCGGCCTGGGAAGGTGCGGCACAGGTCCATCGGCAGGCGGACGTTGTCCAGCACCGACAGGTTGGGCAAAAGTTGGAAGAACTGGAAGACGATCCCCAGGTTGCGACCACGCCAGCGCGCCATCTGATTCTCGTTCAGTTTGTGGACGGGTGTGTCACCGACCAATACCTCTCCTGAAGTGGGGCGGTCGATGCCGGTAATCATGTTGATCAGGGTGGATTTGCCGCTCCCTGACCGGCCAATGATGCCAACGAATTCGCCGCGGCCGATCTCCAGGTCGATGCCTTTTAAGGCGCGGTAATCTCCGGCTGCTGACTGGAAAGTCTTTTCCACCCGGTGCAGTTCGATCAGGTGGTGATTCCCGTTTCGAAAATTTTTTGCCAGACTGACGAAAGATGGTGTTTGGACTTTCATAATGGACTCCTTATTGAGTCAAAGCATAAATGGTCTGGTTCCAGTTTATTCCGCTAGGACTATTTACTTCCTGTCCAAATGATAGAACTTGGTTTGGAAAAACGGACGTCCTAACGGATAGTGCCATTTTCTTCTTCCATGTCCCTGACCGAAACAGAAATCAAAGTTAAACCGAGACTTCCCAAACTGGACAAAATACCGTAAATGGCCGAGTTATCGGTCGCTTCGCTGGTCAGGATGAGCTCGTCCAAAGATCCAGAGTGAATTGTCAGCCCTTGAAACCAATCCGAAAGATTCGCGTCAATCCTACCTTTTATATGAATTTCAACAAATGGCATACGTGAACTCCTTACCTTTTATAACATTGTAGTTATGACGCCCACCCGCTGCATCGGGTAAAAGGATTAAGCATAAGGATTAATTCAGAATTTCAGGGATTAACAACAAGACGTCCCCACCAGCATATTGCCAGCGGGGACGCATATTTACAAGCAGCCAGTGGATCAGATCAATCTCAACTTGCGCGCCTTGTTGATTGCCTCGATCCGGTTGTGCACATCTAGTTTGGAATAAATATTATGTGTGTGCGCCTTAAGCGTGAACGGGGAAAGATATAACCGTTTGGCAACTTCTGCCAGTGCAAGTCCATCCGCCAATAGCCGCAGCACTTCCAGTTCGCGCTCACTCAGTGGGTCAACCAGACTCGTTTGATCTCTTCTCCCTTGAAGGGCGATACCGGCCGGTTTGCAGCCGGAAGGTTTCCGGTCAAAGGAAGCCAGTAATCGTCTTGCATATTGCGTGTGGATTTTCTTTTCGATGGCCTGTTTGAGCAACCGGTCGAGTTCTGGCCCGTCGTTGAAGAATCGGGTATATTTACATGTCTCGGAAATCGCGAGCGCGTTATCCAGAGCCGACAGCGCAGCGGAAGAATTCCCCGACCCTGCTTCAAGCAAAGATTGCGCTATCGAGAGTTCAGCCACTCGGAAGAGCAGGCTGTGCTCGCGCGCAATCTCCAACGCGGGCGCAACAAAACTAGAGGCTTCTTTGAAGTGCTCTAGCAGAATCTGCACTCGTGCCCAAACCAGGTTGCAGATGTATTCAGTATCGCGGTGGTAAGGACCGATGCCTAGCGCGAGTGGAATGGCCGGATTGGGAGCGTGCGCAATTGCCCAAGTTTCTGCGCGGGATCGCACCTGATAGTCATAGGGCGACCGCGTAAGGTCAAACCATGTTTGCAGCGCCTCGGCACAAGCCATGTGCTGAGGACCGAGACGGTGCATACGGTGCAGGGTCTCCTGCGCGGCGGTGTCATCGCCGCGCAGGAATTGCAAACGCGCCAACTCGACAAATCCATGCAGTTCCATCCATGAGCCCCAGCCCAATATATCGAGGGATTGGACGAACAACCGCTCGGCATCTTCAACTTGGTTGCGTTCCAGAAAGATGATGCCCTGCACAATATCGAGACCGCGTAAGGCGGGGACCTCTGCCACCGGCTGCCTGCCCTGGCTGAAAGAGGATGCCACATTCCCAATGACTTTCTTCCAATGCTGACAAACCAATTCGCAGCGATCCACACTTTGCATGTAAAAAGCCAGCCGTGACAAATAAAAAGATGCCGCCACTGCGCTCAGGAAATTCCGGCTCCGCAGGGAGAGAGGTATGACGTCCTCGAAAGCCTGCTGCGCCTCGATTGGATGGTTCTGCATCGTCTGAGCATGCGCCAGGTTGATTCGGCAAATAGACCGGCTTAAATGTTCCGTCTCCGGCAGCAGATCCAGTCCCTTCTGGCTGAGGGCGATCTCTTCCTGTGGGTCGATGTTCTCAAACAAATGACCCAACAGGATCTGACTGCGGATCACCGCGATGTGACCGGCAACCCAATCCCGGATGGGCACACTGGCTTCGCCCTCACCCACCGGTGCAAATTCCGGCAGGTCGGTCCTTTCGATGGCCTGTTCGGCGATCTGCAAATATTCTTCCACCGTTTCCATGTAATCGTCGCGGAAAGTCAGCACCAAGGCCCAGGCGTAATAGATGCAAATGTCCGGCGCCTTTTCTAGAAAAGACCGGGGAATCTGGCGGCACCAATCAATCACCAACCTGCCAAAGCCCGGGAAGATGATCGGCAGCGCATACCGGTCCAGCAAGCCGTTGACGTGTTTCCAGTCCTGGCTGGCTATGGCATGTTTGACTGCCTCGGGAATAAAGCCATTCTCCTCGAACCACCGGCTGGACTCGCGGTGCAGCACCAGGATCAGGTCTGGCGAGGCGCGCCGCAGCGAATGGAAGAGCATCTCGCTGAAGAGATGGTGATACCGGTACCAATGCCGCTGGTTATCCAGTGGCACGAGGAACATGTTTGCTTGTTCGAGGGTTTCGAGGATTGGCTGGCTGTTGCCCGTTGCGCCATCGAAAACGACCTGGTCGCACAGTTCGGCGCAGAAATGGTCCAGGATTGAGGAGCGCAACAGGAACTGGCGCGTCGCTTCGGACTGGCTCTGCAACACTTCGCTGATGAGGTAATCCACGATCAGCCGGTTGCTACCGGCGAAAGCTTCGATAAAGGCGCGCCGTTCGGCTTCGTTGGAATATTCTTCCAAAGCTAACGCGGCCAATTGCATTCCCGCCGCCCAGCCCTCGGTGCGCTCTTCCAGTTTTCTCACATCATCCGGTGAGAGGTCCAGGCCCATGGTTTGCAGCAAAAACGCCTTTGCCTCGGGCAGGGTAAAACGCAAGTCCCGTTCCCGGATCTCGGTAATTTGACCCTCAACACGCATCCTCGCCAAAGGAAGCGGAGGGTCTTCCCGCGTGATAATAACCCAATGCAAGACATCGGGTTGCCGTCTCAGAAACAATTGCATCAACGAATGTACTTCTGTTTTTTTGATCAGGTGATAATCATCCAGCACGATCAGGACAGGCTCGGTTTCGGATGAAATTTCGTTGATAAGTGTTTCCACGAGATCGGTCAGTACGGTGACTTGGGAGGACTGTAATACGGCCAAAGCAGACCGCCCAATTTCCCCATGGATCTTTCGAATGGCCGACACGAGATAGATTAGAAACCGGACTGGATCATTATCTCCATCATCCAGCGAAAGCCAGCTGAATGGCTTGCCCCCGTCTGCCGAGGCTATCCATTCCCGGACAATGGTTGTCTTCCCGAAACCCGCAGGAGCAGAGATAAGTGTGACGCGTTTGCGGGCCTGGTAACCACTTTCAAGATGCTGAACCAATCTCGGTCGCCGAACGAGACTGGGCTGAAGGGGCGGGACATATAACTTGGTGGATAAAACCTGGTACGCCATAAGAGAGGTGCACACGCGGAAATAGCCAGCTCACTTATTATACATGGTTCCATCCAAATCTTTCAACCGTGCTGAAGTCGATACCTAAAGAAAATCGAAGCTCTCATCCTTCTAACCCTGTGATCGACGCATCCATGCGTTTCAAGCGCTCCTCCGCCAGGAACCGGGCTGTCAGCATCTGCCTGATCTGGGTGACGTACAGCAGGCGGATCCTGCCAAGGTGATCGGCGACCATCATTTGCTACATTTAAGGCTTTGAACGTGTCAATCGTTGGCCAAATCTGCTGCCAGATTGGTGGGCTGTACCCGCGGGGCGGTCCGAAACAGCATAAAGGCAGCCACGACAAAAATGATCGCCCCCATCCAGTAGGGAGACCCCATCATCACATTATCGTAGACAAACCCGGCCCACAGCGGCCCAAAGATATTCATCAAACTCCCCACAGCGGAGGTGACTCCCAACAGCATCCCCACCTCGCGCGTCGATACACGCTCGATGCTCAAGATTGACAGCGATGGGAAGATGAAGGAACTCATCGCGCTTGCCAGCATATTCACCAGGAACGCCAGCCAGATGATGGGCGCGAAAAATACTGCCGTCGAGAAAACTGCCAGCCCCAGCAGCGCTCCGATGCCAGAAACCCTTTCTCCAAAACGCGGCATCCAGCGCGGCACCAGGAAGGTATTCGACAAGGCAATGGATACGCCTGCCATCATCATCATCACGCTGACCTGCCAGGTTTCGGCGCTGAACTTTTGGATCACAAACAATGCCGATGTGCTGCTGTTGCCGTTGAAAGCGAAGCTAAACAGCGCATTCACGGTGAGCAGCAGCGCCAGCCCGGGTTTGCGAGCCATGTCAATAATAGACGCAATCGGGTTGTAATCGCGCAAACGGATGCGTGATCGCTCACGCCTTTCTTTTGGTAAAGATTCCGGCAGGAGGAAGTAACCCAGAACAGCATTCAACAGGCTGACCCCTCCGGCAATGAAAGCCGGCATCTCCAGGCTGATTTGACCGAAGATACCTCCCAGCATCGGCCCCAGGATCAAACCCAGGCTCCAGGCGGTGGAGATCATTGCAAAGTTCTTGGAGCGCTCTTCAGGTTTGGAAATATCTGCAACATACGCGGTGGAGGTGGACAGGTTTCCGCTGGTGATGCCTCCGATCAACCGGCCCAGCAGCAGCATCCACAACGAACCTCCCAGCCCGAATACTACATATCCCAGTGCCTGGCCGACCAGGCTGATCAAGAGCACCGGGCGCCGTCCTACGCGATCTCCTATCTTCCCTAGCAGGGGAGAAGCGATGAACTGCCCACCGGCGTAAATCACCGTGATCAGGGTCACGATGACCGCCGAGTCGCTGTAGCGCAAGACAATTTTGGGCGCTACAGGTGACAGGAGCAGGATGCCGATGATATCCATCAGCATCACAAAGAAAATCAGCGCAAGCGACCCTTTCCTGGGCGTCTGCGTTGCAGGGGGCTGGCCGATCGATGGTTCGCCCTGTGGAAGATATTCACTCAATGCGTTAACTCCGCAGTGCCAATCTCGTTATGGGGCAGGATGGTGGTTGAAGCCGAAGGCTGCCGCGCCCATCAATCCAGCCTGAGGATTCAAAATAACGCTGACGGGAATATCGGCAAGCAGCGCACGGAAGCGGCCCTTGCTGCGAAGCGCCTCTAGAAATGCCGGCTCCTGCAGTTTCGAAAGGATGCGGGGTGGAATGCCTCCACCCAGGTAGATTCCACCGGTCGCCATCACCTTGAGCGCCTGGTTTCCAGCTTCCGCTCCCAGAATAGCGACAAACAGATCGAGTGTCGCCCGGCAAAGCTCACTTGGGTTATCTTGACTCAGAGCGCAATTGAAGATGACAGGTGTGGGATCATCACTATCTGCCAGAGCTTTTGCCAGCCATTCCGGTTCTACGGCATAGCCCGAGTCTTTCAGATAATTATACAGGTTGGGAATGCCCAGTCCACCTGAACAAACCCATTCGTAGCTTACATGCTCAAATCCTTGCGTCTCCCACAGGTACTTAAGCAAGCCCATTTGTAAAGCGCCAACCGGTGCGAAATCGACATGCCCGCCTTCCGACGCATGGGCGACATACTTCCCATTTTCTACCGTTAAAAATGCTTCACCCAGGCCGGTGCCCGGCGCCAGGACGGATATATTTCCTCCAGGCACCGGCTTGCCCGGACTTAATAAATAAACGTCCTTCGGTTCCAAGATGGGAATGGCATAAGCAACTGCTTCCAGGTCGTTCATCAAATCAACCTGATCCCATCCAAAGGTTTTCTTCAGGTGATCGGCATCAATTACCCAGGATAAGTTTGTAATCTGCGCTCGCCCGCCGAATACGGGTCCGGCGACTGCGAAGCACGCCCTATCCACAGAGACATGGCGTGCTTCCAGAAATTCCTGGACCATGGATTCCAGGCTGCCGTAGCGTGCGCTGGGGTACGTCTTTTGCGTGATTTGAACGTTTGTTCCTGTCTCGGCAGAATAAACGGCCAGTACAGTTTTGGTGCCTCCGATATCGCCGGCGAGCAGCATAGGTACTCCTTAGGATTTACGCCCACCACATCGCGGCGGGTTGTTCAGTGAGAAGCGCATCCTTCAAGAAGCTGACAGCCTTGCTCAGGCCTTCTTCGACGGATGCGAGTGGGTCTTCGTGCTCGATTGAAACGACATAGTCATAGCCTGTGATGCGCAGTGCACTGATAATCGAACGCCAGGTATACAGGTCATGTCCGTAACCGACGGTGCGAAATGTCCACGAGCGCTCCGGAAGCTTGCTGTATGGCTTGGTATCCAATACTCCGTTCACCGCCGTGTTGCGCTGGTCGATGTAAGTGTCCTTGGCGTGGAAGTGGTGGATTGCACCCTTCAGGTAATGGATGGAGGCGACTGCGTCGATACCCTGCCAGAACAGGTGACTGGGATCGTAGTTGGCGCCAATGACAGGCCCAACGGCTGCGCGCAGGCGCAGGAGAGTTTCTGGGTTGTAAACGACGAAACCGGGGTGCATCTCGAAGGCAAGCTTCACGCCAGCTTTTTCGGCGAAAGCGCCGGCTTCCTGCCAGTAGGGGATGACTTTTTCTTCCCACTGCCAGCGGAGAACCTGCTCAAAATCTGGCGGCCAGGCGCAGGTGACCCAGTTGGGATATTTCGAAGCTTCCGAGTCGCCCGGGCATCCAGAGAAGAGATTGACCACCGGCACTTCCATCTCTGAAGCCAGGCTGACGGCATCCCGGTAGCTTCGATCGTAGTCGGCAGCGATCTCTGGATTGGGATGGAGCGGGTTTCCGTGGCAGGACAGCGCACTGATGATCATCCCACGCTCTTCGATATTCTTTTTATACGCTTTGATAGCAGCGGGGTTATGCAGCAGCCTTGCCGGGTCGAGGTGGGCGCTGCCAGGATACCCACCTGCGCCCAGTTCCACGGCCTGCACACCGAGTCTTTCGAGGATATCCAGGGCTGCATCCAGCGAGCGATCCTGGAACAGTACAGTCAATACACCGAGTTTCATGGCGAACTCCTATCTTATTGCTTTTTCTTTATGCGGCTGGTTCTGCGCCCTTGCGATGTGGGCAGCATCTGAATGATCAGCCAACCAGCGCGAGAACTTTTGTATCTGCTCCTGAAAAACCCATGGGCACATATGAAATCTTTAGGTGCTCCCGAAGCTGCAGGGTATGCTCACCTGGCTGCAAACCACCTGGCTTGTTGACAGTCAAGATACCAACCTCGCCGAACTCCCACTTCGCCACCGGCTCATTTTCGAGCTGCGCCAATGGGAAAGTCTTGCCGCCCACAGTTACGTTCATTGCATCGGGATGTATCTCTTCACCATCAACATTCAGGGATATGTTGCCAATCAGAGATAGTACGATGCCGCGATAATAACACAGGCGCATGCCCAGTTGGAAACCGGTAGCTTCCCCGTTCTGAACCACATTCTTGAACTCTTCTCCGACGATCATATAGCTGTCATACATTTTATCCTGCTCCTTCAGTCATCTAAACCACAAGCAAAAATCGCTATTTTTCGCCAATCAGCTGTTTGAGCATCTCGTTGTGGCGCACTACCTGTTCCAGGCTGTTGACTTCAAATGCGTCATTGATCCAACGATTTCCTTCGTATTCGCTGATAATGTACCCGGCGTAGCCCCCTTCCTGGATAACGGGGGTGATTTCGTCATACGGGATGCTGTACTCGGTGCAATTGGGCAGCATCTCATAAAACTTCCCATGGAAGTGCTTGATGTGCTTCATATAGTCCAGCAGGCGGCTCGGGTTGGAATAAATCATGTGTGTGCCCATATAGGCAAGGTAAATATCCTTTTCCCTGCCGCCCCTTTTGACCACCATTTCAGCCAGCGATTCTTTCCCCGGGCCCTCGTCACCCGCGTGAGGCAGCTCCTGCTTATTATAGGCATCAACGAGGAACTGGACAAGATGGGGCGCCATGCCCTCCCGCAGGAAGCGATCGCTGACCACACGCGGCAGGCGTTTGCAGTAAATGCCAAGATCGATTGTAAAACCCAGGTAAGGTGTTTGTGCCCTTTCGAACAGCTCGATCAGCCTTTGCTCCAAAGGACTGTCCAGGTCGCTGGGTGCATGAACTTCTAAAGCCAGGGTCACATTGTGCTTTTCCGCTGCGGGGATGAGCTTTTCCAACAAATCAGGCTCCACGTCGTGGATCACCCGGATGACGGTGCAGCCCAGGCGATTTGCATTGACGATATCGCGAGTGATCGACTCAACCCGCTCATCAAAAGTCAAGACGCGCCCTTTATACTTGTTCCAGTCCAGGAACATATCCAGGCAGACGGGTGTCAGCTCATATTTGTCCATCCAGCCGTGCCAGGCTTTGAAAAAATCATCAGAGATATCCGGGTAGCGAGGGATCATCTGATCGCCGATGATCTCGATCCCGCGAATATCATTTCTTGAACAGACAACCAGGATATCTTCCAGCGTCATTTTTCTGTGGAAGTATTCCTCCTGAAAGCTGTACAAGGAAACCCCTCGTTTGATCGAATTGGTGAATGCCATATTTTACTCCTCGCTCTGCTTACACTCGTGAATATCCGGGTGGTACCGGTTTTCTTAAAAGCTGCGTTCATACCATATTGGTTATTTATGGTATGATTTTTTTCAAATGCGCTGGCGAAATCTATCCATGGTTGCCGGTTTCATTGGATCATCTCAAGACCGCTCGCACTTATAGGTTATCCTAAAACTTGAGGAAGGTAACTACGCCTTGTTTCGCTTTTTGGTTTCACAATGATTCACTTTCCTGTGATCGGCACATAAAGGCAAGCGAGCTAAATTAGGAAGATGTTATGACCGGGCATCGCCAGTACAAGATCACGGATTTTCGATTTGGGCAAATTATCCTTGGACTGAGAGAAAAAATAGGGCTGACCCAAAAGGAAGTAGCTGACGCCTTAGAAGTATCCCGCCGGACGATCCAACATTGGGAAGCAGGAACTGCTTTTCCAGATACCACTCACCTGAAGAGCTTGATTGCTTATTTCCTGCACCTTGGCGCGTTCAGTGAAGGTAATGAACACGATGAAGCTGTTGCATTGTGGGCACAGGCTGACGAAAGCGCGGCTCGACGGAGATCGATGTTTGACGAGCCCTGGTTCCGGGATTTGATCCTGAAGAGCTCCGCTGATCAACCCGGCAAAGCGCCCTCCTTCCCCATCGCGTCAAAAGAGGCACCGGCAGGTTCTCCTCAACTCGATTGGGGAGATGCCCCCGAAGTTTTCCAGATCTACGGTCGCGAGAAGGAACTCGCCGAGCTGGAAAACTGGATACTCCATGATCAATGCCGCCTGGCAACAATCCTCGGCATGGGTGGGATCGGCAAGACTACCATCGCAGTTAAGTTTGTTCAAGATAATGCTGAGCGCTTCGATTATGTTATCTGGCGCTCTCTGAGGAATGCACCTTCACTGCCAGATCTACTGCTCGAATTCCTGCAAATTCTGTCCCCAGTTCTTCCCTCCAAACCGACGATTAAGCTGCTGGTAGAACTCCTGCAGCAGCATAAGTGTTTGCTCATTCTGGATAATGTTGAGACTTTACACCGTTCTGGAAATCTATCGGGCCTGTACCGGGAAGGATACGAAGAATACCAGAGGTTGTTTCAGAGCATTGCTCAAGCCAGACACCAGAGCTGCTTGCTGCTGACCAGCAGGGAAATGCCCCTGGAACTCGAAGTGTCTGAAGGAGTTTCCACTCCCGTGCGAGTGATGAAAGTTACAGGACTGACCAGCTCTGCCAGTCAGGCTATGCTCACCGATAAAGGCTTGTTCGGCACGGCGGATGCGTGGGATATATTTGTTCATTACTACACGGGCAACCCACTGGCGTTAAAGATTGCCGCTGCTACAGTACGAGACTTGTTCGGCGGAGACCTGACCGCGTTCTTGAGAGAAGCGCCTGTCACCCTGCATACGCTCAACCAGCTGCTGGGCAACCAATTCGACCATCTCTCTCCAGATGAGAGAGACATCTTGTTCTGGCTCGCCATTGAGCGAGAACCGGTATCCTTGAATCTACTGCGCCGTGACTACCTGGTTGAAATATCGAACAACGAGCTGCTCTCTGGGCTGCTTTCTTTGCTCCGGCGCTCTCTCATTGAACGAGGTGAACGGGGTGTAGTTTTCTATCTCCTGCCTGTGCTGCTCGAATTTGCTACCGATCGCCTGGTCAATACTGTAGTTGACCAGATTACCAACCGGAATCTGGAGGCGATTTCAAAATATGCTTTGATCAAAAGTCAGACCCCAGATTACATTCGTGATAGTCAGGTGCGGATGATATTACAGCCGGTGCTTATCCAACTGAAGCGTCACTTCGGAAGCCACTCGCAGCTAACGGAACATTTAAGGCAGTTGGTCAGCGATGCAAGGAAACTACCGCGCGAAATTCAGGGGTATGCAGGTGGTAATCTCGTAAATTTGTTTGTTCATTTGAAGGATAATATCCGAGGAGAGGATTTTTCAGGGCTTATCCTCCGCCAGGTTTATTTACAGGGAGTCGATGCCCAGGATGCCAATTTTTCCGGCTCAGAAATCATCGACTCGCGCTTTACAGAACCTCTCGAAACCATCAGCGCCATGATGCTGAGTCCAAGCGGAGCGTATCTGGCAGCCAGCACGTATAACGAGCATTTACGCTGCTGGAAAATTGCAGATGGCAGGCCCATCTGGACAGCCACCAACGCAAAACGCACCTGGTCGATTGCCTTCAGTCCGGATGAATCTACGCTTGCTTGCAGCAATTTTTATGGTCAGGTCAGCCTTTGGGACGTAGAGACCGGACGGCATCTCCATACATTCGAAGGTCATCAAGAATGGGTCAATACAGTAGCGTTTGACCCCAGCGGACGATTCCTTGCCAGCGGAGGTATTGATACACAGGTACGGATTTGGGATCTTCAAGAGAGGGAATTGGTGCGAATTCTCACCGGTCATACTGCCCGGGTATGGTCGCTGGCATTCAGCCCGGATGGAGAGTTATTAGTTTCTGGAGGCGCAGAAGAGAATATCCATATCTGGGACTTCGCCAACGGCAAACTCCTCAGAGTGATCCGCCATCCAGCAAAAGGAATGATTAACGTGACGTTCCATCCGAATGGCAGATGGATCGCCAGCTGCTGCGAACAAGACCCCAACATTAACTTATGGGATGTTCATACCGGTGAGTTGGTAGCAAGCCTTGCCAGCCGCTCCAATGGTCCCACCTCTATTTCGTTTCATCCAGAAGGCAGCCTTTTGGTGAACGGGGGTCGGGATGGCTCGGTTGAACTGTGGCAGATAAGCGGCGGGCAGCGACCACAGCATGTCAAGATGTTGATGGGTCACCACCACAACATCAGTGTCATTGCGCTCAGTCGGGATAATCTGCTGGCTACATTGTCGTATGGGGAGGATATCAAGCTCTGGAATGCAGCAAGCGGTAGATTGCTGAGCGTCATCGAAGGGTACAGCCGGTTAATCGGGGCGATTGCATTCAGCCCGGACGGAAAACTGCTCTTTCAAGGCGATTCCGGCGGCAGGATCAGGGTCTGGGATTTGCAGAACCACCAGTATATCTCGATTATCCAGGGGCACACGGGCCCTATCTGGACGATTGCGTTCAGCCCGGATGGACGAGCGTTCGCCACCACGGGAGATGATCGCCTGGTGCGGCTGTGGGACACGGCCTCCCTCGAAATTTTAAAAACCTATTCCGGGCACACAGGACCCATCTGGCATCTGGCATTCAACCCTGATGGGTCGATTCTGGCCAGCGGGGGGTCCGCTCATTGGATCAAGCTGTGGGATACCAGGCGCGAGGCCGGTAGTGCGGAGCTCAATAGCTTAGAGACGCCGGACGATCTCTGGACTCTCGTTTTTGACCCCACGGGACAAACGCTGGTCAGTGGGCAAACTCAGGGGGCTGTGATCCTGTGGGATGTCCGAACGGGGATGCCAAAAGCCACGCTGCAGCACGGCGCAAAGCCGATTGGCGCAATCCGTTTTTCAGCAGACGGAAAAACGCTTATCACGAGCAGCAACTATGATCTTCTTAAGTTCTGGGATGTTGACAGGGCTGAGTGCATGCGGTCGATTCCCGCGAGCGCAGAGGGAAACCGCACAAAGGGTGTGGTGATTGGCGATGATGGAAAATTTATTGCGACAGGCGGCAGGGGCGGAAAACTTTACCTCTGGCGGATTGACCTGAATACGAACCAATTCGAGCACCAAAGTATCGAAGGACATACCAGTCGGATATGGGGTATGGCGCTCAGCCCGGATGAACGTTATCTTGCCAGCGGGGACGAGGAAGGGACCACCCTCCTGACGGATATCCAATCCGGCAAAGTCATCGAGAAGATATCCATCGATCGCCCCTACGAACGGATGAACATACGGGGAGTAACCGGCTTGAATGCCGCCCAACGCGCCGCATTGCAAGAGCTCGGCGCCGTTGATGCCGAACCTGGGCTGCGCGACTGAGGCATCCGCCTCAGCAGGTCAGGCCGAATCCGAATGGAAAGATGGGATCCTGTGAGTCGTAGGGCAGGTCCTCTTTTTGCCGCCGGACGGCCTCCATCGATGCGGGCAGCTCAAACGGCAGCCGCCCTTGGGGCTTGAAGCGCCCGAAGATCACATCCAGCACTGCCGTATCGCTGGCGCCAAAATTTGCCAGCAAACCCGCGGCCGCGGCGGTAATTTCCGGAATGACTGCCGGGCGATCCAGGTAAATATCCACGATCGTTGGTACCTGGGCAAGGATACCGAGGATGCGTTCAAGCTCGGGCTGCTTGAAATCCAGGTCGCCGGCATGGAACATGCTCTCCAAGAATTCATTGTCACGTGGTTCAAAGGGGGCTTTCAGCCGCAAGATCGCCAGATCGGCTTCATTAGGGTGGTTGACGACCTGACCATATAAACCGGCGGCTGTTTCCGAGATATTTTCGATGTACAGCTTTGGCCTGCCCTGCACCGGAAGTGTGGCACCAGCTTGTGTCGATGAATTTTTAAGAAGCACGATCGATTTCTGCTGAGCACGCTCACCCGCCGTCCGGAAAGAATTACTGCCCACAACCCGCTCAGCCACTTCTGCATTCACATAAGGGTTGTCAAACAAGCCAAGCATGAACTTGTCGCGCAGGATGCGGCGTACGGACTGGTCAACCCTGGATTCGAGCACCTGTCCCGTGCGGACCAGCTCTACGATTATATCTGGGCATTCTTCCCCTCCAAACTGATCTACACCTGCCTCCAGCGCCTTGCGAGCGCGCTCCGGCACACTCAGATGCTCTATGCCCCAGGCGCGCGCCTTCATCACCCGGTTTCCAACAGGATGGTCGGTCAGCAATCCCCAGTCGGTACATATGACGCCTTGAAATCCATAGGTTTCTCGAAGAAGCCCGGATATAACCTGTTTGTTCAAGCCAAAACCCACCGGCTCGAGCGCCGTTCCCACCGGCATTCCGTAATAAGGCATGATCTGCGCCGTACCCGCTTCGAAGGCTGCTTGGAAGGGCTGCAGGTGATAGCTAAAATTGTTTCCCGGGTAAACCTGCTCGCGGCCATAGGGAAAATGAGGGTCTTCGCCATTCAATTGGGAACCGCCGCCTGGGAAGTGTTTGGTCATGCATGCGATGCTGTTGGCTCCCAAGCGTTCTCCCTGAAAGCCGCGGATATACGCTTTCAGCATGCGCGCTGAAAGCCTGGCATCTTCACCGAAAGTGCCGCTGATGCGAGCCCAGCGCGGCTCGGTTGCCAGGTCGGCCATCGGATGCAGCGCGACCCGGATACCGACCGCCAGGTATTCCTGCCGGGCAATATCGCCAAACTGCTCGACAAGCTGCGGATCGCCGGCAGCCGCAAGCCCAACCGGTTCTGGCCATTGGGAGAAATGGCCTGCGCTCAGGCTGGTGAGTGGATTGTCGCTGAACGCATGGCGCGGGTCAGATGAGATGGTGACCGGGATTCCCAGCCGGGTGTCCTCTGCCAGCACCTGGACTTTGTTATGCCAGGCAGCAGCCAGGCGCGGCTCTGGCAGCATATGAACGTTGAAGTGGCTGATCAGCTTGCCTGACACCTGGGCGGACGTTGAGACCGGGCCAAAAGGCGACATACCTTCCACCAGCTCGCCATCCTGCCCAGCGGGGAGGATGGTATGGAACATCAGCCCGGCTTTCTCTTCCAGGCTCATCTGCGAAAGCAAATCCTCGACCCGCTCATCCACTGAACAGGTTGGGTCTTCGTAAATATCCAGGCGTCCGTTTTTGTTCAGATCACGGACATACCGGCCGTCTGCCAGCATCGTAAGCTGTTTATTCTGATCCATCACGCTACCCCAAACTTTCCTTCTAATCCCCAGAGCGAATTGGGACCAATCCAGACTGTAAATTCACCCGGCTCAACGGTATACGTTGTGTCCAGTCCGTGGAAACCAAGATCGGCGACGCTCACGTTAAAATGACATTGGCGCTCTTCTCCAGGTTCCAGCGCGATCCTTTGAAAGCCTTTCAACTCCTTGACTGGTCGGGTTACAGAGCCTGTCACATCACGCACATAAAGCTGGGCGATTTCCACGCCTGCCCTGCTGCTCGTGTTTTTGATCGATGCTTCCACCTGCAAGGCTCCATCTCTTGAAACAACCGGAGTCAGCACTTGCAGCTGGTTGTACTCAAATTGTGAATAGCTCATCCCTTCCCCAAACGAGAACAACGGCGCATTGGTCACATCCAGGTAGGTGGATCGGAAAGGTTCGTGGTATTGGGTTGTACCGGTGCCTTCGGCCGGTCTGCCTGTGGCTTTATGAGCATAGTAGATCGGGATTTGGCCTTCCGCCCGCGGCCAGCTTGCAGTCAGTTTGCCCGAGGGATTCACTGCTCCGAAAAGAACGTCGGCAACCGCCTGCCCGGCCCGAATACCACCATGCCAGGCAACCAGAAGCGCATCGACCTTTTCCACCAGGTGGGGCACCACCAGGGGGCGGCCGCACATCAGCACGGCTACCAGCGGTTTCCCCGTAGCAGCCAGGGCATCGACCAGCTCTTGCTGTCTGCCTGGAAGCCCCAGGTGGACGCGTGAATGCGCTTCTCCGCTCATCCCTGCACCCTCGCCGGTGATCAGGACGACCATGTCGGATTTTTGCGCTGCAGCTATGGCAGCAGAGAAATCGGGACTTTCATGCCCGCTGAGCGAGCAGCCCGCCTCAAAAACGAGCTCATCATTACCCGTATACTTTTTGAACCCATCCAGCACCGTTTCAACATCGGCAGCCTGACCGGTAATCGCCCAGGTTCCCAGCAGATCAGCGCGGTTGTTCGCCAGCGGGCCAATAAGAGCTATTCGACCGCCGCTCGCCCGGAGCGGAAGCACGTCGTTGTCGTTCTTGAGCAGAACCATCGACTGCCGGGCAACTTCCAGCGCCAATGCCCGAAAATCAGGGTTTAAAATATACTTTTCGGCCAGGGTTTCATCAACATAAGGATTCTCGAAGAGTCCCAGGTGGAACTTCAGGCGCAGCACCCGCCTTACGGCAGTATCAACAACACCCACAGGAACCAGGCCAGCCTGGACAAGCTCTGCCAGGTTTTTTGTATAGGCTCCACTTTCCAAATCGATGTCGACACCAGCCAGGATGCTTAAGCGGGCGGCATCGCGCAGGTCTGTGGCTACACCATGCTGCACCAGCTCACCAATCGCATTAAAGTCACTTACCACAACGCCGGGCCAGCCCCACTCGTCTCGCAGCACAGTCGTGAGCAGGAAAGCGTTGCAAGTGCCCGGCACGCCGCCGATTTCATTAAATGCACTCATCGTGCTTCCAGCCCCGGCATCGAAAGCGGCCTTGAAAGGCGGCAGGTAAACATCTCGCAGGGTGCGCTCAGAGATATCTACTGTATTGTAGTCACGACCTGCTTCCGCGGCCCCATAACCGGCATAATGCTTGGGGCAGGCTGATATCCGTCGCCCACCGGGCAGCTGGTTGTTTTGGAAGCCTCGCACCCGGGCGCGTGCCATTGCCATCCCGAGGAATGGATCTTCTCCCGCGCCTTCGGCGATTCTTCCCCAGCGTGGATCGCGAGCGGTATCAACTACGGGGGCAAAAATCCAGTTGACTCCCATGGTTGCAGCTTCAATGGCAGCGGCATGAGAGGCGCGCTCCAGCAATTCAGGGTTCCAGGTGCAGGCCTCGGCTAAAGGGATTGGAAAGATCGTCCGGAAACCGTGAATGACATCATGCCCGACGAGAAGGGGGATATGCAGGCGGCTTTCTTCCGCTGCCACGTGCTGCAGTCGATTGTTCAGGCGCACATTGGCTGAGTTAACGGCACTGACCCTACCTGCGCGAACATGATCTTCAATAGTAGGGCTTAGCTCAAGGGGGATTACAAAAGGCAGCCCCATCTCATCAGCCAGCTTCTGCTGCTGGAGCACCTCACTCCAGTCAATGGGTGAGAAGGCATTTTCGAGCACGAGCTGCCCCACTTTTTCGTCCAGGGTCATCTGGCTGAGCAGTGCTTCCACCCGGGTTTCCACAGCCGGGTCGGGCTGATTATAGCGGAGTGTATTCTTGCTCATAAGCACCTCTTCAAAAAATCATCCTTCAGCACGCAGCCGGCGCAGACTGGCGTCTACCTTCAGAATCACCTCCGGGGTGATCAAGTCTGGCGAAATGCCCGCCAGTTCAAGGAGGGAGAGATTGGCGGTCCAATCCGATGGCGGCTGCTCCGCCAGGGCCGGCATCCAGTGCTGGAGCACTGCGAGCGCCTGCTGGTCGGCGAACACCTCCCGCAGCGGGCTGTCGATACTTAACTTCCCAGGGATCTCCATATCGCGGTATTCGAACCAATCAAAAACCGCCGGTGAGCCGCTGCCGCTGGTGTACAGGGCAAAATAGACGCCGGTAAAACCACCTGCCACCTCGCTGGAGAGATAGCGAGTCTCGGCGATGCTCAGGATATGCTCGACTCCATCCACACCGCGCCAGGCAAAGCTGTAAAAAGAGCGGTTGGCGCGCACCATCAGGATCACATCGCCGTCGGGCAGGTCATGTCTTGCAGTGACCGCCGATAAGCTGCCAATGCGCCTACGCAGGCAGATGAACCGCCTGCCGCCCTGGCGTTCGATATAGATTTCAGCCCGGTGGCGCTCATCCATCCAAACTACCAGCCCGGCTTCATCGCCATCCACCTGCGGGGAAAAATGCACAGCCGTGAAGGCTTGGCAATTAAAATGCTCTTGCCGCCGGCCGAAAAATACCACGCCCAGGCCGTCATCCAGGCGGCTGGATCGTCCACGCAGAGTCAATGCCCCGGGATGTTCACTGAACGACCAGTCCCCCTCCTGCGGTATACCGAGGAAGTTCCACTGCATGCCAGGTTTCTCACGGTCAAAATCATCACGCCCTTCCGGGGCAGCCCAGGCAACCGGGGTCAGGCGGGGCGCCTCCATGCTGAGCTGGAGGCGTCCCTCGTCTCCCACCTGGAGCCAGCCGTGCTCATCCCAGCGCGCCGGCGCCAGGAAGGTCTCCCGGCCCAGGTGGTGAGCCTGCGGGAAGTTGGGACGGAAACCCAGGCACACCAGCCACCAACTCCCATCGTGTGCTTCCACCAAGTCGGCGTGCCCCAACCCCTGTATCGGGCTGCGATAACTGCGGTGGGTCAAGATCGGGTTGTGCGGACAGCTTTCCCAAGGGCCCCAGGGCGAAGCGCTGCGGGCGATGACCTCGGTATGCCCGTACTCGGTGCCGCCCTCGGCGATCATCAGGTAATAGGTATCGCCGATATGGTACAGATGCGGACCCTCGGGAAACGCCCCGCCGGTGCCGGTCCAAATCAGGCGCGGCCGGGTGAGAAGTTTACCGGTGGCGATATCAAGTTCACTCTGGATGATGCCCTGGTCACGCACTCCGAGACCGGCGTCCTCCGCTACCCCGCTGCTGGTCAGGTAGACATGTTCGCCGTCAAATAACAGCGATGGATCAATCCCCGGCATGGAAACCCAGACCGGCTCAGACCAGGGCCCGGCCGGATCGCGAGCCGTGACATAGAAATTGCCGCCGCCCGTGACGTTGGTGGTGATCATGTAAAAGACACCGTTGTGCCAGCGAATTGACGGGGCGAATATGCCGCCCGAAACTCCGGACCGCTCAAGATTCAGCTGGCTGGGGCGGTCCAAGCAGTGACCGATCGGGCGCCAGTGGACCAGGTCCCGGCTGTGATACACGGGCACACCGGGAAAATAGGCAAACGACGAATTAACCAGGTAATAATCCTCCCCCACGCGGCAGATGCTGGGGTCGGGATGGAAACCAGGCAGGATCGGGTTCTGGAACCGGCGCATTCCCTCAACTCCTCATGAACGCTGGATAATATGCTCGCCCGCCGGCAGGCTTTTCAAAGGTTGACCTGCTAAATCCAGGTCAAACGGCAGAGAGGAGACAACTTTAAGCGTACCCCCATTTACTTCCACAGAAATGTTCCCGGAGGGCGTAGAGACTGTACCGCGCATCCATGCCAGACCCCCGGGACGCGGTGCGATGCGAGCCCGGGTAAAACCGGGCTCGGCTGGCGTGACACCCAGCGTATAGACTAGCATATCCCGCGTGGGCGTGCAGCTCCAGCCATGGGCGTGCGTGCCTGTGCCCCAGTTCTCGCCGATGGTGTCATAGCCATCCTGCAGGAACTCTGCCCAGCGCAGGTACAGTTCTGGGAGTCGACCGGCTTTCCCGGCCAGAGCAACAGCATCGTGAACAACGTAGCTCATGAACGGCATCGACCGGACGATCTCATTCTCGGCATCCCAATCGATTTCGTAGATACCCCGCTGCTGCTTCTCAAATTTTTCTTCGCTCTGCCCGCCGCCCGCCCAGGAGCGCACCACCAGCCGCTTTTCGTCGGTAATTGTATCGACGATGCGTCCCCGGCGTTCCTCGGGGGCCAGCCCGGAAACGATCGCCAAAGCCCCGGCGATTTGGCTCATCTCGGGCTGAGGCATGCCATCCACGATATGGTCGATGTAGGAGCCGCGTTCCTCATCCCAAAAGATCTCGAAACCCGCCTTCGCCCGCTGGTACAGTTCCTCAGCCCAGGACCGGCTGCTCGTTTCCCCCAGCCATCCAGCCATCTCAGCAAATTCGCGCAGGCCGCGCGCCCATTCAGCGGTTAACAGTGAGCTGGTGTCCGTTGTAGATACGCTGGACCAATCTACCAGGTTCCACTCGGCGACATCTTTGAGCACGCCGGCTGAAGTCTGGTAGGGAGCATACCAGCGCAGTA
>JBGSTO010000424.1:0-1820 GCA_041736465.1 Anaerolineales bacterium
CGGCTGCCGGGCTGGCGCTGGCGCTGTCCTCCGCTCAGTGGCTGCTGCTGCGCAGGGTTTTGCCGCGGGCCGGGTTGTGGTTCCTGGCGACCGGGGCAGGCGTACTGCTGGGGAGCGCCGTTATCGGGCTTCTGGTGGGAAGATCAGGCATTCAAAGCTGGGGGGACGTGTGGATCATGGCGGCGCTGCTGCTGCCGCTCGGCCTGGCGATCGGACTGGCGCAGTGGCTGTACTTGCGGCGTTTTCTGCCGAACGCATACTGGATCATTCTTATTGATGTGCTGGCAACCGGATCGATCTTGCTGGCTGGCGGCGCTTTCACAAGCTTGATTGAGCTGCTGGTCTTTGTTCTCCCCGGAGCAATTACCGGGCTCGGGCTGCTGCTCTTGCTGCGCCAGACCGGAGCTACCTTGCTGGCGCCGGCGCTGAGGGACTCTCCTCGCGAAACGCGGGTGAGCTTGCCGCGCATGGCTCGGGTTGGGATTGCTACAGCAGCGCTGGTCCTGCTGTTCTTTGCTTGCTCCTGGATCTACGCGGCCTCGCAGCTCGCGCTGGCGAAGCAGCGAGGCATCTACCCGACGCCGCAGGAAGCCGTCATTGGGAACAGCCAGGGCTGGGGCGGTGCGCAGGTGGTCAGCATCGAGGAAGTATGGGCAGAGCCGAACAAACGCGATGCTCAATCGCACGTCTGGTTTGGCGGAGCGCAGGTGTACCTGGACCGGGTTCCCCAGGGGTATGACAAAACCAGCTACTCCTCAGGCTCTTACTACCTGCGGGTGCGCGAGGGCTGGGTGCACGTGCCCGAAGGCGCATTCCCCGAGTTCATCGGCTGGGTGATGGAGCTGTACAACCTGGAAGGTGTGCGGAGGTAGAGGGCAGCGTGGGTGAAAACCGCGTCTCTGCGCCTATCCGAGGGGTGGGTTTACGTGCGGGTCTAGGGCGGGTTTTTGCTGCGGCAGACCGGGTTGGAAGGCCTTAGAGGCGTGCCGGTTGGCGGGGGAGTCTTGCTGGAACAAACCCGCCCTACAATAGCGGTCGGGGTCTGAGCTGGGGCGCCTGGGCCAGCAGCATGCCGGTGAACATCAATCCGCAGCCGAGGAGCTGCTGCGCTCCCAACATTTCTTTCAAGAACAACCAGCCGAACAGGGCGGCGAAGGCGGCTTCCAGGCTGAGCAGGATGGCGGCGTCGGCTGCGGGAGCCAGCCGCTGCCCGTAGACCTGCAGGGTGTAGCCGACGGCGATCGACAGGATGCCGGTGTAGACTACCGCCCACCAGGCGCCTGCCAGCGAGGACCAGCCCAGCGGCTCCAGGAAGGGGGCCAGGCCCAGGCTGGCAAGACCGCACACGGTGTACTGCACGGTGGATAGCAGCAGAATGTCCACCCGGTTCGCCAGCCAGCCGATGAGCATGACGTGCAGGGCGAAAAACAGCGCTCCGACCAGCTCGAGCAGGTCGCCGGGGTTGAGGGTGAAGCTGCTGGTGACGCTGAGCAGAAACATGCCCGCCGCCGAGAGCAGGGCGGCGAGCCACACCGCTGGGCGGGCGGGCTGCTTCCAGAAGATTGCCATCATCAGCGGGATGAAGACGACGTATAGGCCGGTAATGAAGCCGGCGTTGCCTGCGGTGGTGTAGCGCAATCCCCACTGCTGGAAGGTGCCGGCAGTGAAGAGCAGCAGCCCCGCCAGCAGCATCCAGCGCAATGCCAGGCTGCCCTGGATGAGCGGCGCCGTAGAGCGGCGGCTGCGCCAGGCGAGCGGCGCCAAAGCCAGCGCCCCCAGCAGAAAGCGCAGCCCGTTGAAGTAGAACACGCCGGTTTCGA
>JBGSTO010000438.1:0-4884 GCA_041736465.1 Anaerolineales bacterium
GCCCTCCGGCAGGCTGCCCGCAGCTTGCACCGCTTCTTTGAGCTGCACCGCGCTGCTGGCGGGCTGCAAAGCCGCCTTCGCCGGGCGCATGGCGCTGAACTGCCCGCTGCGGATATCCTCGTACAGGCGGGTGGTTTCTTCCAGCGGCTCTACGCCCAATTCGGCTTCCAAGATGCGCACACACTCACGGTACTGGCGGAAAGCCGCCTCCCGCTGTCCCCTGGCGGCATACAGGGCGATCAAACGGCGGTGAGCCTGCTCATTGAGCGGGTCAAGCCCCAGCAGCTTGTGGGCGTGCTCCACTGCCTGCTCGTATCTCCCCTGCCCCTCCAGCAGCACGGTCAGGCTGTTCAATACTTCAGCCAGCTCGCGGCGGAACTGCTCCGCCTCCTGGAACTGCCAATTATCGAACCCCAGGCTGTCGCGCAAGCCAAAGCCCGCCATGAAATCGCCGGCGTACAGGCTGACCGCCTGTTCCAACAGCTCGCTGCACCGTTTGCACGTGCCGGCATCCTGGTGAGCGTGCTTGCGTGCAGCCTCGACTGCTTCTCGAAAGAGCACCGCATCGCACACCAGCCCGGCCTGTACGTCCAGAGCCAGGGACTCGCGCGCGGTATCCAATACAGTTTTGGGCAGCGCCTTGCGCAGTGAGGAGAGCGTACGGCGCAAAGCCCCCCGCGCCCCGGTCTGGTCTGACTCGGGCCACAGCAACGCCGCCAGCGTGTCGCGACCGTGCGGGCGACCGGTGACCGCCAGGTATGCCAGCAGCGCGATAGCTTTGCGCGTGTCCATCTCCAAATCTGCCCCGTCCAGGGTCAGGCGCACGTCGCCAAGCAAAGTTAATTGGTAGCCAAGCATAGCCTAATTTTACCCGAAAGCGTGACGAAAAACACAGATTGGTTTTCCCGTAACGCTCGCGGTAACGTACTGGTAACGCCCGCCGGGTATAGTTGAAGCAAGTTCACTATAAGCTGTAAACTACCTGCTACCTGGAGGAGCCATGCGCGCTCACAATCTCAGCCAAAGTAAATCCATCTCCTTTAGCGATAAGTTGATCAACGGCCTGTTCAGCGGCATCCTGGCAGGCGCCGTAATGCTGGCTTTCCTGCTGCTGGCTGGTCTGGCGACCGGCGAAGGGCCGCTGCAGACCCTCACCTATTTTTCGGTTCCGGGACAGACGACCACACCCATCGCCAGCGCCTTCCTGCACCTGGGCATTTCCGCCGTCTACGGCAGCCTCTTCGGGATCATCTTTCACTTTCTACCCGCCAGCTTAAGATCCAATCGCGGGAAGTGGGTTTCCGGGCTTGCCTTCGGGCTGCTGCTGTACCTGCTTGCCAGCGGAGTGCTGCTTCCGGCGACCGGGTCACGCCTGCTCGAAATTCCAGCCGCCATCCTCGCCGCTGCCCATGCCCTGTACGGGCTGTTTTTAGGCCTGCGCACAAATAGCTGAGCCTGGCAGCCTCGATGAGCTCGAATCTTTCCAGCAGGATTGCCTGGGCGCTGTTTGCGACCGCCAGCCTATTTGCGGTCGTGATGCAGCTAATAGCTCTCTTCACTCAAAGCAAGCCAGCATCCCTGTTTGATATCCTGAGCAGCTTCATCGGACCCATACTCGCCAGCACGTTGACCTTCATTGCAGCTCTAATCCTGGCGCGCCTGCCGGGCCATACCGTCGGCTGGCTGCTGATGATCTCTGGAGCAGCAGTGTCTATATCAGGACCGGCTGAAGGATTTATCAACAGACTACCGGCCCCTCCCGCTGCTCCTGGCATGGTCTTTCTAATACTGGTTTGGATTCAGCAAACTTTCTGGCTTGTGGTGATCTTCCCGCTGTTGCTGGTTCCCCTTTTCTTCCCCACGGGGCAGCCTCCGTCGCCGCGCTGGCGCTGGTTGGGATTCCTGGCATTGGGGATGGGCGCCTTTTTTATCTTCGTTGCCACTTTTTCGAGCTCGCTGATCGCATCGATTGCTGAATGGCAGGTGCCTAACCCAATTGGCTTCATCCCAGATACATTTAACTCCTATTGGGAGATGCCCTTTTTCATCGGATTGATTCTCCTGTCGCTGGGAAGTGTGGCAGCATCCATCGTTCGTTTCCGCGGCGGCTCGCCTGTCGAACGCCAGCAGATCAAGTGGCTGTTATATTCCTGCACACTTTTTGCTGCCTATTATGTACTGGCATATGTATTGGAATTGGGCGGTAAAGATTATTCTTTGCTGCGGAGCCTATTATTCGTGCTGCTGATACTGACCATCCCGCTCTCCATCGCTATCTCCATACTGCGCTACCGATTGTGGGACATCGACATCCTCATCCGGCGCACGCTAGTCTACGCCTTAGTCAGCGGAGCACTGGCACTGGTTTACTTTGGGTCTGTAACCGTGCTGCAGGGGATTTTCACTGCCCTGAGCGGCTCGCAGTCAACCGCCGCCACAGTCATTTCTACCCTGGCAATTGCCGCCCTGTTCAACCCGCTGCGCCGCCGCTTGCAGAATTTCATTGATCAGCGCTTCTACCGCCAGAAATTCGATGCCGAGCAGACGCTGCTGGCTTTTGCTTCCATTGCGCGCAGCGAAACAGATTTGGAAAGGCTGACTACAAGTATGCTGGAAATTGTTCAGACTGCCATTCAGCCAGAGCGAACCATGATTTGGCTGAAATCACAGACGGTCCAACGGACCCAGAAATGGGTGAAGTAATGATCAGTACGCCAACTGGCAATCCTGACACCCGCTTTGACCGGGGCGCACGGCTGCTGCTGCTTTTCGCGCTGCTGTTCATCGCGCTGGACATCGCCCAACTTGCTTACCGGTTTACGCTGCCTACAGAAGGCTGGGCAATCGACACGAACAGCAACGATGCGGGTGACTTTAATTTCTACATCATTGAGAATATCGTAGGCGCACCGTCACCGCTGCAGCCGGGCGATGCGCTGCACGTTATCGGGGGCATCCCGGCGGAACAACTCTCCAATGGAAAAGTTTTATTCAACCCGCCGCCGGAAGGCTGGCGGGCTGGGAGCGAGGTGCCCGTCACCGTCATCCGAGGTGGGCAAGAGCTGAACTTCGATATCCCGATCGTCAATTGGACCTTTGCAGCCTGGCTGCGCGCCAATTTCACAGGGCTCGAGCGCCTGATTTCATGGCTGAACACTTTGATTATTTTCGGCGTTGGTCTGTTCACCTTTCTCAAACGCCCCGGCAATCTTTCCGCTCGTTTTTTATTTCTATTTGGGCTGGCCAGTCTTGCCATGCTGATCTCCGGATTTCTGCCAGATGGCCTGGGAATGTTATTCAGCGGATTTGCTGCGTTCGGAAAAGCGCTCTTTAGTTATGTGATCTTCGCCTACCTCTTTGGCCCGTCGCTGCTTGGCTTTGCGCTCACTTTTCCACGCTCCAAAGCATTCATCCGCCGCCGCGCGTGGCTGCTGCTCATCCCATTCTTGATCGGCAGCATCGCCCCGGCGCTGCTATTTATCGAGCCATCCATGGCAGTGATCGGTTTTCCAATCACATTGGGGATGGTCCTGGCAGCCATTGCCGCGCTGGTGCACAGCGCCTTGACGATGCGTGACGCCATCAGCCGCGCCCAACTGCGCTGGGCGGTCGGTGGTGTGGTTCTTGGATTGGGATTATTTCTTCTGAATTATCCGAGTATCGCTGTCACTGGTTTCCTCCGGCAAGCGATCTTACTGCTGGCAAATATGGGCCTGCCCGTGATAAGCGTTTCGCTGGCAGTAGCCATCCTGCGCTACCGGCTGTATGACATCGATATCCTCATCCGCCGCACGCTGGTCTACACACTGCTGACACTCCTGCTGGCGCTGGTTTATTTCGGCAGCGTGACTGTGTTTCAGGGAATCTTCACTGCCCTGGGCGGATCTCAGTCCACTGCCGCGACGGTCATCTCCACCCTGGCGATCGCCGCCCTGTTCACCCCGTTACGCCGCCGCCTGCAGGATTTCATCGACCGGCGCTTCTACCGCCGCAAGTACGACGCCGAGCAAACGCTGGCAGATTTTGCTGCTGCGACGCGCAGTGAAACCGACCTGGCGCAGCTTACCTCCCGCCTGACCGGCGCCGTCCAGGCAACGCTGCAGCCGGAGCAGGTAAGCTTGTGGCTGCGCCCCACCACACGTCAGGTAACAAAATGGCAGTCATGAACCGGTCCGCTGGCTTTCTTTCCTTACGCTGGCTCGCCGCGGCCCGGATCGCCGGCCTGGCGTACATCATCCTCACGCTGCTCTCGATCTTTATCGACCTGCCGGCGCGCTACGCGCGTCTGCGCTTGCTGGAGCCGGGAACAGTGCAGGGCGCCATGTTCTATGGATGGAGCAGCGCGCAGATCCATGCCGTCATGGCAGAGCTGAATCTCTCTCCCGACCTGATTGCCGGGGTCATGTTCGCCGCCAGCCTGTTCTGCCTGGCGTGTTTCTTTGGGGTTGGAGGGCTGTTGTTCTGGCGCCGCTCCAATAACTGGATCGGGCTGCTGGCTGCCCTGATCTTGTTTGGAACCGGTCCGGGTTTTGCACAGCTGCTCGCCAGCCAATCTGTCGCCCTTCCCTGGTTGAGCAGCCTCTACTCGTCAAGCGCGGTGTTGATCTGGCCAACCTTCTTCATCTTTCTGTATCTTTTCCCAAACGGGAAATATGTGCCGCGCTTCACGCGCTACATCGCGCCGCTTCCCTTCCTGGCGTTTGTTCTAAGCTTGTTCCAAAAGTCCATCCCCGTGATGGATTTAATCGTATCGCTGCTCATCGCCGGCTACGCCTTGGGCGGCCTGTTCAGCCAGGTCTATCGCTACCGCAAGGTATCTGGGCTGGTGGAGCGCCAGCAGACCAAATGGGTCATATCGGCCCTGGGGATATTTCTGATTGTTTT
>JBGSTO010000522.1:0-7873 GCA_041736465.1 Anaerolineales bacterium
CGCTTCTGCTTCCACGGCAGCCGCCAGCCCCACGCCAAAGTCGGTATTGTCGGCGATGTAAGCCACCCGTTGGAACCCCTGGCTCTTGGCAAAATCTACCAGCGCAATTGCCCGCACCGGGTCGATCAGGTGGGTGCGGAAGACCTGCGGATACCCGGACTTGGTGATATCAGCAGCGGAAGCCTGCGTCGCCACAACCGGAGCTCCCAGCTCCTTGGCGACCTCGATCTCCGCCAGCACCACCGAGCTGTGATACCCACCGGTTACGCCGATCACCCCTTTCTCCTGCACCAGGCGGCGGTAGCCCGAGGCGCCCACTTCTGGCGTGCCCTTGTCGTCTTCCACGACAATTTCAACGGGCCGCCCATCCACCGAGCCGCCCATCACGGTGTTGACATACTCCGCGCCCAGCTCGATGCCGCGCAGGATCAGCTGACCGGCTTGCGGAGCGCCAGGTTCTGACAGCGGCAGCAGAGCGCCGATATAGACAGGATCTTTGCTGGCGGGCTCTGTGGCCGGGGGTTGGGTCGCGGCTTGCGCGGGCTGGGTGGGCTGAGCGGCAGCGGGCTGTTCGGGCGCCGGTTGAGTGCCGCCCGTGCAGGCGGTAAGCAGTACAGTTGCGATCATAAACACCGCAACGAGGCAGCGAGTAAATCTTTTCATCAGGGCCTCCAAAGAATTGGTTTATCTAGAACTTAGTCGGTTGGCGGGAGGGTAGGGAAGATGGGCGGTTTCTCACTAATCAGGCGGCCTGCCTCCTTTGTAGAATGCGCAAGTGGACTTGCTTATATCGCAATACCGTTATTGTATACCGCAAAAACAGAACTGTCAAGGATGCAATTGTCACAAGCGCAGCTTGAGTGAAAACAAAGGCGCTTTTTCGCAGTATGTGCGGGGAGAAATACGAAACCGGAACGCAATCATGGGTGGAAATACGCCGGTCGCAGGCGATACTCTGCCTGCTGATTGTCTAAGCTCAGGAGACGAAGCTCGACCCTTCTTCTGGGAGATCGTAGCTGCCAGAAGTCGAAATTTCCCGAGCTGCGGCCTGCACCTCGGCTGCGAGCCGCTCAATATGCCCTTCCCCATCCAACCGGGCGGTCGGTACGTCCAGGCATAATGCCGCGGTCACGCGTTTATCACCGGAAAATATCGGCGCGCCCACCGATACCACCCCGACGGTAAATTCCTCTCGGTTGAGAGACCAGCCGCGGGCGCGTGTTTTTTCCAGATCAGTAAGAAAATCCAGGCGATTTGTGATCGTATTGGGTGTGCGGCGCACGAACTGGATCGCATTCACCAGCCGGGTCTGCTCCTTTTCGGGCAGGTAGGCCAGCATTGCCTTGCCCATGGCGCTGCAATGCACCGGGGCGCGACCTCCGACCCAGCCGCGCGGCGCCAGGGAATGGTGGGTCTCTACCACTTCAATAATGACAATCTCACTCCCATCCCGCACGGAGAGCACCGCAGTCTCTCCTGAGCGATCGCGCAAGCGCTCCAGGTGCGGCAGGCTGACCTGGCGAAGATTGCGCGGCCCTGCCAGGGAGATCGTGAGCGCGTAAATTTGCGTCGTTACCCGGTAGAGTTTCGTTTGTGGATTGCGCTCCAGAAATCCAAGCTCCTCCAGCGTGTACGTAAACCGGTTCGCCGTGCTGGGATCTACCTCCAGCAGCTCGGCAATCTCTGAGAGAGATAATTCGCTCTGCAGGGGTGTAAAGGCTGAGAGTACTCGCATGCCGCGAGCCAGGGTCTTTAAGTAATTTCTTTCGTGACGGGAGTCCATTTTGTCCCTTTGCTGATCATGAGGCGGGTTTCAACAACCTGGCGGACTGTTTCCATATTGACGGGATGCTATTTGCGAATTATACTATAAACATTGCTGAATTAGCAAACTCAATCCGGGAAATCGATTGGAGCACATATGCCAGATCAAACCCCCAACCTCCCGCGCCAGGCTGAGGTCGTTGTGATCGGAGGCGGCGTTGTGGGTGCAGCCTGCGCCATGACTCTGGCAAAGCAGGGCGTCGATGTTTGTTTGCTTGAACGTGATGATATTGGCGCCGGAACAACCCGCGCGGCAGCCGCAGCAGCTTTGCTGCAAACAAAAACCTCACCTGTCAAACTGGCGCTGGCAAGCCGCAGCCTCAAAATGCTGTTTCAATTCTACCAGGAGACAGAGCGGTCCTTCGAGTTTGCTCACACGGGTAGCTTATTGGCGGCATGTAATGAGACAGAGCTGATTGTGGTCAAGGATATGGTTTCCAAGCTGCAGCAGCTCGGGCTTGAGGTTAGCTACGTGGATGGGGATGAGGCGCGCCGGATGATGCCGGTGATCGGCCCGCAGGTTATTGGAGCTTCCTATTCGCCAGTAGATGCCAAAATCAACCCTCTTGAGCTGGTTACGAGCTATGTTCGGGCTGCGCAGAGTTTTGGCGCCAGGATATTTACCTTCACCCCCGTAACCGGTGTGGAGACGTTCGGCGAACGGATTGAGGCGGTGATCACCGGTCGAGGCAGGATCCATACTGCCACCGTCGTGGATGCCGCCGGTGTGTGGACTGCCGAGTTGGGAGAAAAAATTGGCGTATCCATTCCGGTTGTCCCGCTCAAAGGCGAACTACTGGTAACGGAAGCATGCCCACCCCAAATGCGCGGTACGTTGATTGCTGCAAGCTATTTACTGAGTAAAACCAGCCTGGAAAAATCCAAAGACGGTGAAAGCCCAAAGCGATCGGTGGGCATTACCCTGGTGCAGGTGGATCACGGAAATTTCATTGTTGGCAGCACGCGTCAGGTTGCGGGGTTTGATCGCCGCAGCAGCTACGCGGGGGTGAGTGAAATGTGCCGGCAGCTGGTGCAAATCGCCCCGCAGGTTGCAAATCTTCACCTGATCCGGTCGTATGCCGGATTGAGACCGATTACGCCGGATGGGATGCCGGTCATCAGCCGCGCACCAGGTCTGCCGGGATTTATTGTCGCCGCCGGACATGGAGGCGATGGCTTAATTCTGTCGGCAATCACTGCTGAAATGGTTGCCGATATATATTTTGGGCGTGTGGACGCAGCCGATCTGGCGCCATACGATTTGTGCCGCTTCAATCCAACCCAGGCATTATGATGATGTCCGCCTGTCAACGACGTTTACCACAAGGATGAGTGATGAGTGCCATCAGGCTGCAGCGTCCCTCTGAAGAAGAGGCATTTGAAATCATGGTTGATGATCGCCCCGTAAAAGCCTACGCGGGTGAAACCATCGCCACCGTCCTCCTGGCAGCTGGGATCCGAAAGTTTCACACCAATCTGCCAGGATTGGATGCCAATCGCCTGTTCTGTGGCATGGGCGAATGCATGCAGTGCCTGGTTGCGGTTGATGGTCAATCCAGCTTCCAGGCGTGCAAAATCGTGGCTCGCCCCGGCATGCGAGTCGAGACGCGCTCATGACTGCCACAGAGTTCGATCTGATTATTGTCGGAGGCGGACCTGGCGGTCTATCTGCGGCTGCTAAAGCCTCCGGAAACGATGTGAAAGTCTTGCTGGTGGATGCTGGCGAGACACTGGGCGGGCACTATTACAAGGAACTGCCGCAGGATTTCCATGGAGGGCAAGATCACGACGGCAGCCAGGCGCGCGAGCTTGCCGGATACCGCCGGCTGCTGGGCTCCGCAAACACAACCATCCTTAGCAATACTCAGGTGTGGGGCATCTTTCAAGGGCGGGAAACGACATTCGAACAACCTGCACCCGACCAGCAAGATTTGCTGCCCCAGGAATACACGCTCTACCTGGACGGGCCACCCGGCACGCCGCATGCAGTCACTGCTCCGGCATTGATTCTGGCTCCGGGTGTGTATGATCGCCCGCTGCCTTTTCCGGGCTGGACATTACCCGGCGTGATCACCCCAGGCGCAGCGCAGATGCTGCTCAAACGCCAGGGCTTGCTGCCCGGTAAGCGCATCCTGATTGCGGGAACCGGTCCGCTGCAGCTGGCGGTGGCAGCCAATTTGGCACAGGCCGGCGCTGAAATTGTCGCCCTGCTCGACCTGTGTGCCATTAACGATGCTCTGGCGCTTGCGCCGGGTGCTTTTTGGGGACAGTGGTCACGTCTGGGAGAATTCACCGGATACCTAATGACACTGGCGCGCAAGCGGGTGCCGCTGCTCTTCCGCCAGGCGATCCGGCTCGCGGAGGGAGACGCAGAGGGCGGGGTGACTGCGGTGGTCGTGGGACCGGTAGATGCCCAGGGACGGCCTCGCACAGGCGCCGAAACACGCTATGAGGTGGATACGATTTGCTGTTCCTACGGTTTCCTGCCCTCGATCCACCTGAGCCTGCACCTGGGCTGCCAGCATGTATATTCCCCGTCATTAGGCGCATTTGTTCCTGTGCATGACGAGCGCATGGAGACAGATCGCCCAAATGTGTTTATCGCCGGCGATGTGACCGGGGTGGGTGGCAAGCCCCTGGCAGCGCTGCAGGGCCAGGTGGCGGCGATTTCGGCGCTGGAAAACCTGGGGCGGATACCTGCGGATGCGGCTGCATCGCAAAGAGCACGCTTGTCGCCCGGCATCGCACGGGAACACCGTTTCGAACGCTTCCTGTGGCAGCGCTTTCGCTTTCGTCCAGGTGTTCTGCACGCACTGGATGACCAATCCGTTCTCTGCAGGTGCGAACACGTGACTCTGGGAGAACTGCGCAAAAGCTATCAAGATGGCGCCCGGACGATTACCGGGGCAAAGGTGCGCACTCGCCTGGGCATGGGGCTTTGCCAGGGGCGCTACTGCATCAGCAATGCCAACGCCATTCTGGCTGAACTCGGACAGCTTTCACCAACCGATGTAGGACTCATGCGCATTCGCCCGCCGATTGTTCCCGTCAGGATAAAGGATGTTTATGATGCGGAGGCAGTATGAAAACCGTACGTCTGGCAATGATTGGTTTTGGAAATGTGGGGCAGGGCTTTGCCCAGATCTTGAGCAGTCATGGCGCCCGGCTGCGTGAACAGTATGGGTTGGATTTTGTGATTGTGGCTGTCAGCGATCTGATCAAGGGCAGCGTTTTTCAACAAGAGGGCCTGGATCCGCAGGCGCTGCTGCAAGCCGTGCAGCAAACCGGGGACTTCTCCGCACTCTCCGCAGTAAAAAGCGGCTGGGATGCCCTGGAGACGATCCGCAACGCTTCCCCGGATGCGGTGATTGAAATCAGCTATACCAACCTGCAAACGGCCGAACCGGCCCTGTCCTACATCCAGCAGGCGCTCAAGCTTGGAAAAAATGTTGTCACGACGAATAAAGGACCGGTGGCGCTGATGTACCCGGAGCTCGTCCGGCTGGCAAAGGAGAACGGCTGCCAGTTGGGTGTAGAGGGGACGGTGATGAGCGGGACGCCAGCCGTGCACCTGGGGCTGGACCTGCTGCGCGATGCCGGTATACAGGGCGTGCAGGGAATACTCAATGGCACGTCCAATTTTATTCTCACCCAGATGGAAGCCGGCATGGGCTACGCCGAGGCGCTGCGCCAGGCGCAGGAGCTGGGCTATGCTGAAGCCGATCCGAGCGGGGATGTGGAAGGCTATGACGCCGCCGGGAAGCTGGCGATCATCGGCACGGTGTTGTTTGGGCAGAGCCTGCCCATGGAGCGCATCCAGCGCAAGGGCATCACAGGCCTGACCCAGGCGGATATTGCCAGCGCCGCGGTTCGGGGCGAGCGCTGGAAGCTGGTCGCCAGCCTGGAGCGCCGCGGGGAATCCCTCCAGGCGCAGGTGGCGCCAACCTCGCTGCCGCTCAGCCATCCCCTGGCAGGCGTGAGCGGGGCAACCAATGCGCTGGTCTACTCCACCGAGCTGCTCGGGCAGGTGACCTTGATCGGTCCGGGGGCGGGGCGCTTAGAAACCGGCTATGCTTTGCTGACCGATTTGCTGGCGATCTACCGCTAGAGGTGCGCTTGAAAACAAAAGACCCCAAAGGTTTTCGAAACCTTTGGGGTCTGCTGGTTTATTTGGTGCTACAGCTTCATTTCAGCCCGCAGCATGCCGGGCTCGCCCGCCGGGCTTAGCTCAAAGCCCAGCTTGCTCACCAGGGTCTGCATCATCTGGTTGTCTTCGGTCATCACCGCTTCCAGCGACTCCAGACCTTCATGGCGCGCCACCTGGATCACCCGGCGCATCAGCTCGCTGCCCAGCCCCAGCCCCTGGGAATCGTCGGCGATCAGCAGTGAAAAGCGCGCCGCGCTGCTGCCGTGCAGCTTGCTCAGCCGTCCGGCGCCTAATATGCGCCGCCCATTGCAGCCGCCTTCATCATCGGTGCGCATCTCGGCGATCAACGTGATCTCGCGGTCGTAGTCGCCGTGGCAGATGCGCGCCAGCCGCTCGTGGGCGATGCGGTCGGTCAGCATCATCGGGTGCAGGAAGCGCATATACACCGTGCGGTCGGACAGGCGGTGGTGGAACTGCACCACGTCCGGCTCGTCCTCGGGGCGCACCGGTCGGATGGTGATCTGGCAGCCGTTGCGCGCCGTCCAGGGCCACACGTACTGGATGGGATAGGGGCGGATCGCCAGGGGCGGGAGCTGTTCTTCTTTGACCTGCGGTCCGTACACCACCACCCGGGCATCCAGCGCCAGCAGCCCATCCGGCGTGGCGATCAAGGGGTTGATGTCCAGCTCTTCGATCCAGCGCTGCTCGCTGATGAGCTGCCCGAAGCGCACCATGAGCTGCTCCAACCCGTCCAGGTCCACCGCGGGGCGGCCGCGCACACCCTTCAACGCGGTGTAGATCTTGGTGCGTTCCATCATGCGCCGGGCGCGCAGGTTGGTGAGCGGTGGCAATCCCAGCGCCCGGTCTTTTAACACTTCCACCATCGTGCCGCCCAGGCCAAAGAGCAGCACCGGGCCGAACTGCGCGTCGATGCTGCTGCCCAGGATCAGCTCGTAGCCTTCCAGTTTGGACATCGGCTGCACGGTCACGCCCAGAAAATCTTCCGGCTTGACCGCCGTCTGGATGCCGCTGAATGCGTCGCGCACCGCCTGGTCGTCTGCCAGGTTCAGGCGCACACCGCCCACATCGCTCTTGTGGGTGATGGTTTCCGAGTGCAGCTTGACCACCACCGGATAGCCGATCTCGGCTGCGTGGCGCACGGCTTCATCTTCGCTCTCGGCGACGCGCGTCTCCACGGTGGGGATGCCATATGCCGCCAGCAGGCGTTTGGATTCGTATTCGGTAAGGATGGTGCGCCCGGAGCGCCGCGCCTGCTCAATAATTTTCGCTGCCTGCGCCCGGTCGGGCGGGGTCTCGTCCTCGTCGACGCCCAGCGTGGGCGTCTCGTACAGGGCGTTGAGATAATCGGAATAGATCGCCATGTAGGTGAACATGCGCGCCGCCGTATCCGGGTAGGGGAAGTTGGGGATGCCGGCATTGCTCAGGATGGCGTCGCCCTGGGCGATATCCTCGCCGCCCATCCAGGATGCCAGCACCGGCTTGCCGGTGGCGGTGGCGTAAGGTCGCAGGAATTCGGCAGTTTGCGTGGGATCGGTCATTGCCTGCGGGGTGAGGATGACCAGCATACCGTCCGAGTTGGGGTCGCCGGAAGCGATCTCCAGCGCCTTGGCGTAGCGTTCGGGGGAGGCATCTCCCAGGATGTCCACTGGGTTGTTGTGGCTCCAGGCGGGCGGCAGCAGCTCGTTGAAGGCTTCCATGGTGTCCGGCATCAGCTCTGCCAGCTCGCCGCCGGTCTGGATCAGGGCGTCGGTTGCCAGCACGCCCGGTCCACCGGCGTTGGTGACGATGGTCAGGCGTTTGCCGCTCGGGCGCGGCTGCTTGGCGAGCAGGTCTGCCATGTAGAACAGCTCGGCGATGCTGTTCACGCGCAGCACGCCGCTG
>JBGSTO010000456.1:0-2320 GCA_041736465.1 Anaerolineales bacterium
ACCTGCGGCTGGTTGTAGAAGCTGTGGAAGAGGGTGCCATCCGGGAAGCGCTCAGGGGGATCCTCTCCAGGAGCGAGTGCCCATATTGCTTGTGCTGCCAGGGCGGTCTTACCTATGCCTCCCGGACCGCACAGGGTGACCACCTGGCCTGGCTGCAGGCTGGAAAGCAGCTGCTCCAGCTCCTCCTGGCGGCCGGTGAAGTGCTCGGCGCGGGGCGGGCGCTGCAGGGGCAATCGGAGCTTTTTCTGTAATTGGTTGGCTTGAAGAAGCTGGATAATCTGCTGGATCAGCTCAAGCAGCTGCCGGTGGTCATCCAGCATTTGCTCCTGGTTGTCCAGCAGCGTAGACTGGAACTCCTGCTTGTAGCCTTCAAGCTGGTGTGCTGCTCGCAGCAACGCGCGTGCCAGCTCGTGCAGCATGCGGGTGAAGATCTCTGTTTCGGTTTCGGACATGCCCTGAGTGGCAGCCGGCGAGACCTCACGCAGGTGTCTTGCAAGCTGCGCTGGTTTGCGCCGGTAGTGGAGGAGCAGGGCCGAGTCGATCTTTGCCTCCACCAGAGTCTGGCCAATCTCTGCGGCTATCACTGCCCGCTGCTGCGGAGAAAGCGCAGCGCCCTCCCGGTCGAAAAAGGGAAACAGGTCTCTGGTGACCTGGGCAGCGATGGCATCGATGCGCTGGCTGGCGCGGCGCTGCTCGGCGGTCTTGACGCCCTGGTCGGCGAGCTTCTCGATCAGGACACTGCCGAACTCGAACCAGCTGTCGCTGGCATACTGCTTGAGCAGCGCTTTGGCGATCGCGCCGCTGAGGGTGAGGGCGATGATCTCTATTGCTGCCATGGTCACACCGTCAGCAGGTAGGCCTGCCGGATCAGCTCCACCACGTTCTCCACGTCGCCGAGCTCATTGACGCGCACTTCGACCTGACCGGTGCCGTGGTGGCCGATCTTGGTCACATCCCTTCCCAGCCGGCGCGGATCGTCCAATTCACCCGGTGGGATGTCCAGCCACAGCTTGACGGCGCTCTGCAGGGGCGCCACCTCGCAGAAGTTCTTCCCGTGCCGGTAGCCGATGTAGGTCTTGGTCACGTTCTCTACAATCTCGGAAGGCTCGCCCAGGGCGAACATGCGCTCGCGGAGAAGGTCAACGATCTCGCGGATCTTCTCGGGCTTTCCGGCCAGGTGCCACTCCAGGTCGTAAACGATCTCCTCTTCGACTTCGCCCTCATGGGAAACGTCTTCTGGTTTGGGCTGCGGCTTCGGCTTATGCCGGCCTGCTTCCGGGATGAAGATCGGCTCCAGATACAGGGTGCCCCCGGCGTACAGGCGGTAAACCCATAGCTCGATATTCGTACCCATGCGGTTGACGGCATACTTGTCGTACTCGGTGAACTCCTCGGAGATCGGGATCAGGCGCGGGCTGGCCCAGTCCACTTTCACATCCTGACCTAGCAGCTTCTGTGCGGCGACCAGGAAGTCGCCGCGGTGGTCAACCAGCCAGTCCAGGTAGTACATCCCCTGGTTGATCACGTTGTCCTTATAGGCGATCTTGAACTCGATGATGGCTGGAGACCCATTCTGGTCGATGCCCAGCGTATCGATGCGCCCACGCTGCCGGTCGCCGGTGGTGAACTCGCTGGCGATGAAGCGCACGCCCAGCAGCGTCTCCAGGTTGGCTTCGAAGAGCCGCTGCAGCTCCCGCTCGCTTTTGAAGGCTGCCGGGCGCAGCTGGGTGACCTGCTTGCTTTCGATGTGGTAGAGGGGCATAGGCTGCTCCTTGTTAGGCAGTTAGTACGTGCTTTATGAACCGCATTGTGAAATCACGCAAGTCATTCACTCGGTATGTCACTTGCCAATCTACTTCACCTCGTGTGTTTTTATTCCAAAGCCTGACACCTGTTATCTCTTCGGTGTTAGGCTCGTCGAGGAAGGCCATGTTAAAGTGGGCGACTGCATTACGAAAATATCTTACAAACTGCCTGAGGTTTGGTGGATCGGGATAATCAGCCTCGTTCTTTGGTATTGGCCATCCTTGACGACGGAGTTCTTTGGTAGCTGTCTTTGGCACGTAATTAGAAAACTTTGCTCTTATGAGTATCAGGAAACCGAGTAACGAGTTAATGAGCTGCGTTACTTCATAGTATTCCCCGCCCGGGTTTGTTCTTCTCAGGTTCTCGATCGTTTCTAGTGCAGAATCAAGGGACATAATTGGAAACATTTAGAAAGGCTTCAATCGGATTGCCAAAGGTATCGCAAACCCGTTCAACGATTTCCTGGGGTGATAATACCCGCTCTGGTTCAACTACCCGGCGCTTCCCGTGGATC